>CAZVDJ010000037.1:0-15785 GCA_964626245.1 uncultured Gemmatimonadaceae bacterium | reverse complement strand
GCCCGCTCCGAGCCGCGCGGCACGGCATCCGGGTCGCGCGGGCGCGGCGCCGTGGCCGCCGCCAGCGTGTCGTGCAAGGTCCACGTCCCGTACCACGGCGTGTACAGGACCAGCCCCGCCGGTGCCGCCGGCCGGTAGTTGATCCCCACCAGCGGCTGCCGACGCGCCCCGTTCGTCACCGTCGCCTGCAACTGGAAGCGGCCGATGCGCACCCCGCCCCGGTGGTCGACGGCGAACTGCGTGTGCGCATTGTCGAACTCGTCGTGCGGCGAATCGGTGAGCACCGCCCCCTTCACCCAGGCGCCATCGATGACGTGGTTGTTCTCCACCTCTCCGGTCTGGAGGTCGAAGAAGTCGGCATTGATGGCGACCACCGGGGCGGCCCCGCGCGCCGCCAGCCGCTGGGCCATCGCGCTCACGCGCTCGCGCCCCAGCATGCGATCGGTGGCGCGCACGCCGTCCAGCTGCCACCGTCGTTCGCGCAGCTCAAGGCGGGCCACATGAATCACCCACGGCCCCTCGGGGCGCAGCATGCAGGTGTAGGTGATCCCCGGCGCCACGGTATCGACGGTGGTGACGGGCCGCGCCACCGGCAGCAGCTGTGTCGTGTCCGCGACGCACCGTCGCAGCGGCCTGGCGTCCTGCTGCGCGACTACCGACGTCGTGTGGGCGCCGAGGGCCGCGAGGACGGCCAGTGAATTCCGTATTGACCGCGGCATGCCCCGCGTAGACACTGTTGGGCTCAGCGAATGCCCTCGGCTTCGCGTTGGTCGCATGGAAACTCACTCTCAGGAGACTACACCAGATGCGCACTTGGGTCGTACGCGCCCTTGCCGCCGCGACGCTGGGTTGGTTTGCCGCCTCCGCGCCGGTCTACGCGCAGAATACCATCACGCTCGAGGGGAGCGTGGTGGGGGCGGACGGTGAACCGATCAGCGGCGCGCAGATCGCCGTCACCAACATCGCCACGAACGAGCGCCGCAACACCACCACGCGCCCCAACGGCGAGTTTCGCGTCCTTGGCCTGTTCTCCGGCAAGTACGCGGTGGACGTGCGGGCGTTGGGCTACAAGCCGGTGCAGGACTCGGTTCAGCTGGTCATCGGGACGCGCGCCCGCCTCTCGATCGTGATGGAGCGCGGCGCCACGGAGATCCAGGGGGTCGCCGTGACCGCCGAGCGGGTGAAGCAGGTGGAGGTGCAGCGTCTCTCCATCTCGGCCCCCGTCCTCAAGGAGGAGATCGAGAACCTCCCGATGAATTCGCGCGGCGTGATGAACCTCGCCGCGATCGCCCCCGGCGTGAAGAGCTACGCCCCGCAGCAGGGGCGCGCCCTCCCCTCGGCCGGCGGCGCGCCCGACCTGCGCTTCATCAACCTCTACATGGACGGGGTGGAGATGAAGTCGCTGTTCAACGGCAACCTGGTCGGCATTCCGCAGACCGGTTCGCCGTTGCCGCAGGAGGCGCTGGAGGAGTTCCGCGTGTACCTGAACCCGTATGACGCCGAGTACTCGCGTGCGGGCTCGTACGTCATCTCGGCGGTGAGCCGGCGCGGGACCGACAAGTGGGAAGGGTCGGCCTTCGGCTTCTACCAGGGCAAGGACTACATCGCCCGCACCTTCATCCAGCAGCGCAACAACTCCCAGCTGCCCAAGTACGGGCGCAACCAGTTCGGCTTCAACCTGCGCGGCCCCGTGGCGCGCGGAAAGCTCTACTTCGCCGGGAGCTACGAGGGGACGCTGACCGACAACTACATCGACGTCGTTCCCACCACCACCTTCGCGGGGTGGAACCAGTACCGCGGCTCGTTCCTGGCGCCGCAGCGCAACCACACCTTCTTCTCGCGCCTCACGGCGACGCCAAACGAGAAGAGCACGTACGACTTCATGTGGTCCACGCGCATCCTCGATGGCGAGGGGAACTTCGGCGGACGTTCGTCGCAGGACGCCGGGATCTCGCAGGAGTACCTGATCAACACGGCGCAGCTGCGCCACCGCTGGCTCCCGACCACGAACCTGGTGAACGAGCTCTCGCTGCAGTACGTGCAGTGGGACCACACCGAGGCGCCACTCGTTCCCGGTCCCACGCGCACCTATCCCGGCATCATCACGGGGACCGCGGGTTTCCCGCTGGAGCTGCGCGAGAAGCACTTCCGCCTGGTCAACCGGTCGACCTACAACCTGGACAACGCCAAGGGGAGCCACCTGATCAAGTTCGGCGCGGAGCTGGCCAAGATCGACGGAAGCCAGTATCTGCCCAGCAACCGGTTCGGGTCGTTCACCTTCCTCACCGACACCTCGTCGCTCCCCAACGCAGCGTCCATCTCGGTCGGCTTCACCGATCCCACCGGGACCGAGGATGCCCGCGCCAAGGCGACCGGCTACTCGGTGGGCTTCTACCTCAACGACGAGTGGCGTCCGGTCGAGAACCTGTCGATCAACCTGGGGCTGCGCTACGACGCCGAGCTGAACACGCTCAACAACGACTACACCGTGCCGTGGGCGAGTGACACGCGCCTCACGTCACGCGCGGAGCTCAACGACTACATCAACCGCGGCGACCGCAAGAACGACCTGAACAACTTCTCGCCGCGCCTGTCGTTCTCGTGGGATCCCAACAAGCAGAACCAGACCTTCGTGCGCGGCGGCTTCGCGATCCTCTTCGACCGCGTGACGTCGTTCATCGGCTTCCAGGAGCGGCTCAACTCCACGTGGCGGTCGTACACGTTCGCCAACCCGGGGACGACCGACCCCAACGTGCTGCGCCAGCGCGTGGCGGCTGGCGGTGCCACGGCGCCGCTGTCGCCGGTGATGGTGAAGAACCTCATGCGCACGCCGGAGAACCGGCAGGTCTCGCTTGGCGTGGGGCACCAGTTCACCGACGCCTTCGGGATGAACGTGGACTACGTGCGGCAGGACATCCGCAACCTCTACGTCCGCCTCAACGCCAACTGGTTCAACGCCGCCGCCAACGTGCGCGCCCGCGTGCTGAGCCCGGCCTACGGCGACATCATCCTGTGGGACGACTTCGGCCGCGCCAAGTTCAATGGCCTGGTCACGCAGGCGACCTACAGCAAGGACGGCCAGCGCTTCAACCTGGCGTACACGCTCGGCTTCTATAAGTCGGACTTCGACGGCAACCTGGCCAACGTCTTCCCCAACCGGTCGTCGTACCAGATGCAGTACACCACGGGCGACGAGCGCCATCGCTTCGTGCTGTCGACGATCAACCGGCTCCCGCTCGGGATCCAGGCGTCGACGATCACGACGGTCGCCTCGCCGCGCCCCTACGGCCAGATCATCGGCCGCGACGAGAACCTGAACAACGTCACCTTCGACGACTTCCCCAACGGCGAGCGCGTGGCCCGTCCCGAGGGCTCGTGGAAGAACTGGTACAAGACCGTCGACCTTCGCCTGCAGCGCCCCCTCATCCAGCGCGGGTCGCAGAAGATCACGGTGATGGCCGAGGTCTTCAACTTGTTCAACAGCGAGAACATCTCGGCGTTCGGCGGCCAGCAGTTCCAGGGGACCACGCCGATCGCCAGCTTCGGCCAGTCGACGGGAGCGTTTGCCGCCCGTCAGGCGCAACTGGGGTTCAAGGTGGAGTTCTAGCGCGCCGGCTCCACGCCCGGGAGGCGCGCGCCACGGCGTGTCGCCTCACCGGGCATCGCGGCACGGGGTATGGCCGGGCGACTGGCTGGCATCCCCGGCGCGGCAGAAACCGGACGGGCGGGAGGGGCCGAAGCGGGCTCCCCCGCCCGTCGCTCGTCACCCAGCCGATGCGGTGGGCTCGGGGCGTCGCGCCCCCGCCTCCTCGAGCGTCGCCGTCAGGAGCGTGAGCGTGTGCAGGGTGCGCTCCGTGCTCTCGGAGCCGGCGCGCTCCAGCGCGGCGGCGGCGGCGGACTCGACCAGCCCTTCCGACGTCGCCAGCAGCGCGGCCCCTGCAGGGGTGAGCGAGACGACCACGCGCCGGGCATCGTCGGCCTCGCGGGCGCGCTTGACCAGCCCGCGCCGTTCCAGCCGCGCCAGCGTGGCCGAGAGCGTCCCGGGATGCACGTGCAGCAGGGCACTCAGCTGGCCGGCGGTGAGCCGGCCCACGTGTCCAACGATGCGAAGCACCATGCGCTGCTGTGCCGTCACGCCGATGGTGCGCAGCATGTCGCTGCTCGTCACCTCGAGGGCGTGGTTCAGGTTCCAGAGGGAGCGCAGGAAGGCGAGGACCGGCGGAAGGGGGGGGAGGTCGCCGGACAGGCGGGAGGCGGGACGGGACGACATGTGGACAGCAGGGGCCCGGGGGGGCACCGGGCGAGATCCGCATGCGCGGCGCCCGGCGTCGCGCCAATTCTGTCGACGCGTGCATGGGCAGCGCCAGTCCATCGCCCGCTCGGGCGCTCGCGCGCCCCACCGCCCGTCACTGGACAACGGCTCCGGGGTGCGCGAGCGTTGGCGCCATGTCCTCCACGCCGACGCGTCACTGGCGCACCTGCTCGCTGTGCGAGGCCATGTGCGGCATCGTCGTGGAGCATGAGGAAGGACGCGTCACGGGCATTCGCGGCGACGACGACGACCCCTTCAGCCGCGGGCACATCTGCCCCAAGGCGGTGGCGCTGCGGGACCTGCACCACGACCCTGACCGCCTGCGCACCCCGGTGCGCCGCGACGGCGATCGGTGGATCCCGCTCGGGTGGGACGAGGCCTTCGACCTGGTCGCCCGCCAGCTGCACGCCGTGATGGACCGCCATGGGCGCGATGCCGTCGCCGTCTACCTCGGCAACCCCACCGTGCACTCCCTGGGGGCGCTCCTCTTCGCCCCCCCGCTGGTGCGCGCCCTTCGCACGCGGAATCGCTACTCGGCGACGTCGGTGGACCAGCTCCCGCACCACGTGGTTGCCACCCACATGTTCGGGCACGGGCTCCTCCTCCCCATCCCCGACCTGGACCGCACCGAGCACCTGCTCATCTTCGGCGCCAACCCCGCGGCGTCCAATGGCTCGCTGCTGAGCGCCGGCGATGTCAAGCGGCGCATGAACGCCATCCGCGAGCGTGGCGGTCGCGTGGTGCTGGTCGATCCGCGGCACACCGAGACCGCGGCGCTCGCCTCCGAGCATCACGCCATTCGTCCCGGGACCGACGCGTTGCTGCTGCTGGCCATGCTGCACGTGGTCTTCAACGAGGCGCTCGCACGGGCGAATGCCCTGCCGCCCTGGGTGCGCGGCGCCGACGACGTGCGCACGCTCGCCATGCGCTTTCCGCCGGAGCGCGTGGCGGGCGCCACCGGGGTGCGCGCGTCGGTCATTCGCCAGATGGCGCGCGACTTCGCGCGGGCGGAACGCAGTGTCTGCTACGGACGTGTTGGCGTCTCCACGCAGGAGTTCGGGTCACTCTCGCTCTGGCTCATCACCGTGCTGAACACGGTGTGCGGACGGCTCGACGCCGAGGGAGGGGCGATGTTCACGCAGCCGGCCGTGGAGGTGGTGCGTCGCGGCGGTGGGCTGGGGTCGCCGCGCCTGGGACGTTGGCGCTCGCGCGTGCGCGGCCTGCCTGAATACGCGGGCGAACTCCCGGTCGCCGCCCTGGCCGAGGAGATCGAGGTGGCCGGCACCGGGCAGGTGCGCGCGCTGCTGACCCATGCCGGCAACCCCGTGCTGTCGGCGCCTAACGGCGCGCGGCTCGATCGCGCCTTGCGCACGCTGGACTTCTTCGTGGCGGTGGACTTCTACGTCAACGAGACCACGCGCCATGCGCACGTGATCCTTCCGCCAACCGACCCGCTGGAGCGCGAGCACTACGACCTGGTCTTCAACGCCCTCGCGGTGCGCAACGTGGCGAAGTACTCACCGCCCATGCAGCCGCGCGCGGCCGATGCCCGGCACGACTGGGAGATCCTCAACGCGCTGACCTGGCGCCTGGCGCGCGGCGGCCTGCGCGCGCGCGCCGCCCTGCGCCTGCGCACCGCCGTGGCGGCGGCGCTGGGCCCCCGTGGGGTGCTCGACCTGGCGTTGCGCTTTGGACCGTTTGGCAATGCCTACAATCCCGTGGGGAAGGGGATGAGCGTGCGTCGCCTGTTGCGTGACCCGCACGGCGTCGACCTCGGCGCGCTGCAGCCGGTGCTGCCCGGCCGGCTGCGCACGCCCGATCGCACGGTGCGCCTGGCACCACCCGAGCTGGTGGCCGACGTGGAACGACTCGAGCGGGCGCTGGATCGCGCACCAGCGCGCGCGACGGGGAACCACGCGCTGGTCCTCATCGGGCGACGCTCGCTGCGCTCCAACAACTCCTGGATGCACAACGCCGAGCGGCTCATGCGGGGTGCGGACCGCTGCACGCTGCTCATGCACCCGGCCGACGCCGCCGCGCGCGGGCTCGCCGCCGGGGCGCCGGTGCGGGTGCGCTCGCGCACGGGCGAGGTGGTGGTGCCGCTGGAGGTCACCGATGCGATGATGGAGGGGGTGGTCTCCATGCCCCACGGTTTCGGGCATGGCCGGCCCGGCGTGCAGCTGACGACGGCGGCGCGACACGCGGGGGCCAGCATCAACGACCTCACCGACGACGAGCGCCTGGATGCGGTGTCGGGCGCCGCAGCCTTCAGCGGCGTGCCGGTCGAGGTGGAGGCCGCGCCCTCGTCCTGAACCGGGCGCTGGACAGGCGAGCGCCCGCTGGCGACGTTGCGGTCGCCGACCACCGCCGTCCCGTTTCGCTGCGCCATGATCACCTACGACCCGAAGAACTGGCTCCGCATCCTGCTGGACTTTCCGCGGAGCCCGGTCTTTCGCACCCTGTTCTTCGACGTGGTGGGCGCCGGGATCTACGCGGCGCTCGTGGTCTGGATCGAAACCGATGTGGTACGCGTGGCAGTGCCGCTGGGCCCGTCGTTCCTCTCCATCCTCGGCATCATCCTGGGCCTCCTCTTGGTCTTTCGCACCAACACCGCGTACGACCGCTGGTGGGAGGGGCGACGACTGTGGGGGCAGCTGGTGAACGTGTCGCGCGCGCTGTCGCATGCGCTGGACGCCATGCTGCCGGCCGACCATCCGTCGCGCACGAGGTACGCCGAGCTGATCGCGAGCTTCCCGAGCATCCTGGCGCAGCACCTGCGGGCCCCGCGCGACGTGGAGGCGCCGCACCGCCCCAACGCGTTGCTGCGCCACCTGGCGGGCGATGTGCACGGCCAGGTGCGGGCAGGCGAGCTGCCACGCGAGGCCACCATCGCGCTCACCCCGATGCTGGCCCAGTTCGACGACGTGTGCGGCGCCTGCGAGCGCGTGCGCAACACGCCGATCCCGTTCTCCTACAGCTCATACATCAAGCAGTTCGTGGTGCTGTATGCGCTGGTGATGCCGTTCGGGCTGGTACGGGAATTCGGCTACGGCACGGTGATCGCGTCGATGTTCACCTTCTTTGCCACGATGGGGCTGGAGCTCCTGGCCACCGAGATCGAGGAGCCGTTCGGCACCGACCGCAACGACCTGCCGCTGGACGACCTGGCGGATCGCATCGCGCGTGACACGCGGGCGATCCTCACCACCCAGAAGCTGGCGTAGCCTGCGCGCGCTTAGGTGCCGTCGAAGTGACGGCGCGCGCCGCTGGCACACTACACCAGGATGCTGGCGTCCGGCGAGCAGCTACTGCTTCGACAGGTCGCCGCACCCCACGATGGTGCCCATGTTGCTGGCCGACTCGTGGATGTTCACGTTGTAGCTCCCGGTGTCGGGGACCGCGACAGGCAGGATGGCCTTGGACATGCCGTGGCCGCTGCCGTCGACCGCGATCGGCGTGTAGGCCGCGCCTCCTCCCAGCACACCGCCGCGCTGCGTGCAGCTTCCGATGTGGATGTGCCAGGGGCGCGTCACCCCGGGGGTATCGCCCATGATCATCACGTTCACCTCGGCCCCCTTTCCGTCGGCCGTCGGCGTGATGGAGACATCCCCGGTGAGCTTTGAGCCGCCCCGTCCCGTCACCTTGCCCTTCCAGGAGACCGCGCCCGCCACGGCGGACGCGGTGGAGGCAACGGCGACGAGCGCGACGACAGCGGTCATGAGGGTGATGCGGCGCATGGGTGACTCCGGGTTGGGGTAATGGCACTCGATGCGGTGCAGCGCCGGGCTACCGGCGCTCCGGCAATCGTGCGGTGATCGCGCCGCTGGCATCGAGGAACTCGAGCGACGCGCCGCCTGACGAATCCACCTTGAGCCGCAGGCGCGGCTTGCCGTTGGGGTCGGAGAGGTTGATGACGGCGCTCCGTGCCGGGTCTCGCCCGACGTAGATGCGCTCGGCGGCCAGCGGGACTCCGTTGCGCGGCGCCGCCCACCGTTGCAGCGCCTCGTTGCGTACGGTGCCTTCCGGGAGCTTCATGATGGAGTCGCGCTCCTGGATCAGGTCGTAGATGTCCACGTTGGCACGATCGGCGATCGTGAGCCCCGTGCGGCGCAACCCGTTGTCGTCGCGGTACTGGAAGTAGAGGACCTGGTCCTGGTTGAACTGGTCGAACGAGAAGCCGCTCGAGGCGCGGTACTTCCCATCCGGGCCGGTCCTTCCGTCGAAGGTGAGGCCGCCGTTCTCCGTCCCTTCGTCGTTGAAGAAGATGATGCCCGGGCGCGACCCGCCCGGATAGCCGAACGGCTTCCCCTTGTAGATGGGGCCAATCGAGCGCGGCCGGTTGGAGAGCACCATGCGAAGCTTGCCGTCGGGCTCCACGATGTTGATGCGCTCCACGTCGATCTCGGCGAAGCGCGCCTTCTGCTCCTGCGGTGCGCGGAACGCCGAGGCGGCCACGACGACAAGGAGGGTGGAGGAGGTGAGCGCCCACGCCTTGAGCAGGCGGATGTCACGACGCAGCGTGGAAGGCATCGGAGTTCCTCAGGCGATGGGTTTGATGAGGGCGCTCATCCGGGCGTTGAACGCCGGCAGCTCCTTGTCGATGAGGACCTTGAAGGCAGCCTTGGCACGCTCCAGGTCAGCCTCCAGCTCCTTGAGCGTCTGCATGGACGAATCGGTGGGCCGCCAGTCGGCCCCGCCGGCCACGTCGCCCGCTCCGCTCCCGATCTCCCCCGCCAGCCACAAGAGCGAGAGGTAGGTGCGGTACGTCTCCACGAACCACTTGTCGTCGGAGTGCAGGTCGTGGCGCGAGAGGAGGATGAGCTCGATGTCGAGCATCTTCTGGTCCATCTCCTTGAGCGCCTTGACCGCCGCGGCGTTGGACGCGTTGGTCTTGAGCTGGTCCTCGATGTTCTTGCGCAGCACCTCGAGCTGGTTCACCACGTTGGCCGTCTCGGTGAGCCGGTCGCGCACGCGCACCTGCGCGTCGGTGGAGGCGACGAGGTCCGCGTCTTCCGTGGGCAGGTCGCTGGCCTTGAGCACCGTGAGCGGTTGCGTGAACTGCTGGCCCCCGGCGATGAGCTTCACGGTGTACTGCCCCGGTGCGCCCAGCGGCCCCTGGGTCTGCGGCTGCTGGATGCCCCAGTGGGCGATGGGCCGCGTGTCCTTCCCCTTGTAGGGGGGTTCGTCCCAGATGTACGGATTGTCGGGCGGCGACGTGCGCAGCGCGACGGCGACCGCCAGGTCATAGCGCAGGTTCCAGGTCACGCGATTGAGTCCCGCGCGCGGTGCGACCTTGAGCGTCCGCGCCAGGCGCCCGGCGGCGTCGGAGATCTCCAGCGTCACGACCGTGGTGTCGGCGGCGCGGAAGGTCAGGTCGACGCGCCCTTCGCGCGCTCGGCGCACGCCCGGGCGCGGGGCAAAGAGCGTAGCTCCGCCAGCAGCAACACCACCCTCCTGGAGCGCCTTGAGGTCGCGCAGCACCCACAGGCCGCGCCCGTACGTCGAGACGACGGCATCGTTCCATCCCTTCGGGATCTCGATCCAGGTGACCGGCGCGGCCGGGAGCCCGTTCTGGTACTGCGACCAGGTGGCGCCGTCGTCCATCGAGTAGTGGAACGCGTGCCCCGTTCCCACGAGCAGCATCCCCCTCCGCTCGGGATGCTCGGCCACGCTGAGCACGTAGTCGAGCGGGTGCGACGACGGCAGGTTGCCCACGACGCTCTTCCAGGACTTGCCGTAGTCGCTCGTCTTGTAGAGGTAGGGGCGACGGTCGTCATTGGTGTGCAGGTCGACGACCATGTACGCGGTCGCCGCATCGTGCGGCGACGGCTCGATCTTGCGGATCGTTCCCCATGCCGGCATGCCGGTGACGTTCTTCGAGAGGTCGGTCCACTGGCCGCCGCCGTCGCGCGTGATCCAGACCTTGCCATCGTTGGTCCCGGCCCAGATGAGCCCGCGCTCGAGCTTCGAGGGAGCGATGGCGAAGACGACCGAGCCGTAGAACTGCCCCAGGTTGTCGCCGATCACCCCACCACTCGGCTTCACCTTCGAGGGGTCCTTCATGGACAGGTCGGGAGAGATGATATCCCAGCTTTGTCCCTTGTTGTTCGTACGGAAGATGACCTGGCACCCGTAGTAGACCGTCTGCGTATCGAAGGGGTCGATGGCCAGCGGCGCGGTCCAGTGGCAGCGGTACTTGATGTCGTCGGGGGGCGAGTCGAGGGTGATGCGATAGGGCTGGACCGAGCGCGCCGTGCCGGTCTTGTGGTTGTAGCGCGTGACCTTGTTGCCGTAGCAGCTGGCCCAGATGACGTCGGGCTCGTTGGGATCGGGAATGGTGAAGCCGGACTCGCAGCCGCCGATTCCATGGTCCCAGTCGCGCACCCCCTCGGCCGTCATCCCGTAGAAGAGCGGCCCGCCCGGCCCCATGCCGGGGGTGCCGCGCTCGTAGCCGTCGGACGGCCCGCGCATCGTCCCGTTGTCCTGGCGGTTGCTGTACACCCAGTAGGGAATGCGATTGTCCACGGCCACGTGGTACATCTGCCCGTTGTTGAGCACCACGCGGCGGCGCTGCTTCATGTGCGACGTGGTGATGGTGAAGCCCACGTCGTCGGTAAGGCCGAAGTGATCGGGATTGCTGGGCGAGATCCAGATGTCGTGGGTGTCGCCCCCCCATCGCGTGTCCTCGAACGTCTTCCCGCCATCCATCGAGCGCCAGAACGACGAGTTGGCGACGTAGACCTCGTCCTGGTTGCCGCTGTTGACGGCGAGGTGGTTGTAGTAGCCCGCGCGCCCGATGAGGGCGCGCTGCCAGCTCACCACCTGCCAGGTGGCACCGCCATCGTCCGAGCGCCAGAGCGACCCCTGGTTGAGCGTCTGGATGAGGGCAAAGATGCGGTTGCTGTTGGAGGGGGCGATGGCGACCCCCACCTTGCCGATCGTCGGCTTGGGCAGCGCGGGGTGTTCGACCCGCTTCCAGCTGCCGCCGCCGTTGCGCGTCATCCAGATGCCGCTTCCGGGGCCGCCGCTCGTCATCCCCCACGACTTCATCGTCACTTCCCACGTTCCCACCACCAGGACCTCCGGATCCTTCGCATCCATGGCGATGTCGGAGCAGCCGGTGCCGGGGTTGACGAAGAGCGAGCGCGTCCAGGTCGTGCCGCCGTCGGTGGTCTTGAAGACGCCGCGCTCTTCCTGCGGGCCGTTGGTCCTGCCTAACGCGCAGACGTACACCACGTTGGGGTCCCGGGGATGCACGAGGATGCGCGCGATGCGTCCCGTTTCGCGCAGCCCCACGTGCCGCCAGGTGGCGCCGGCGTCGGTCGACTTGTAGACGCCGTCACCCTGCACGTCGCTCTCGCGAATGGCCCACGCCTCTCCCGTGCCGGCCCACACGGTGTTCCGGTCGCCGGGCGCAACCGCGAGCGCCCCGATCGCCTGCACCGGCTGCTCGTCGAAGATCGGGCGCCAGTTGGCGCCGCCATCGGTCGTCTTCCAGATCCCGCCCGACGCCGAGCCGGCGTACCAGACCGAGGTGTCGCCCTCCACGCCCGCCAGTGCCGCGAAACGCCCGCCGGTTGCAGGGCCCAGGAACTCGAAGCGATACGGCTGCGCCGGAAGGGGCGCAGTGGGATCTGCCGGGGGGCGCCGCTGCGCGCTCGCCGCCGTGGAGACGAGGAGGGCGGCCGCGAGCGCGACGCGGGAGGACTGCTGGAGCACGCGAAGTTGGCTGGTCATGCGAGCGCGACTGCCGCTGGAGTGAGGGTGTGGGGGGCCGGGACTGCGCTGCCAGTCTACGCGCCGTGAGAACGCGGCGTTAGCCGTGGCCGGGTGTCCTGGGACTGCCGGGTGATTGGACCGGAATACCTTGTGAGGTCGGATCATGACCCGGAGCTTCATCAGGCGTTCGGTCTTGTCCGGCTCCTCCCGCCTCTTCCAGGACACCATGGCCACCATCTTCCCGCAGCGCATGACCGCCGAGATGGACGGCGACTTCGTGGTCTTCCTCATCGGGATGCGCGTGAACAAGCCGTGGAAGCTGCACAAGTGGCTCCCGGTCGTCCTGGCCATGCCGCGCATGCTGAAGGAACTCGCGAGCACCCCCGACGCGGGGTGCCTGGCGACCTACCAGTCGATGGGGGTCATCGTGCAGTACTGGCGGTCGTTCGAGCACCTCGAAGCGTACGCCCGCTCGCACGACGGCGAGCATTGGCCCGCGTGGGTCGCCTTCAACCGCAAGGTGCGCCTCTCGAGCGGCGACGTCGGGATCTGGCACGAGACGTACCTGGTGCGAGGCGGCGAGTTCGAGTGTGTCTACGGCTCGATGCCGCGCATGGGGCTCGCGCAGGCGGGGCGGCACGTGGCGGCGGGGGCGCATCGAGAGGGGGCGCGCCAGCGGCTTGCCACGGCGCGCGATCACGATGGCGCGGGTGCTGCGAACGCGTAGTGACCCCGGCACGGCGTCATGCTTCCGCCACCCGGGCGATGGGGTAGCTTTGCCGCCGTCGGCTTCCGTTGAATCCGCCGGTCCCGCGCCCGGGTGTCCCACGCCCAGCCGTCCCGCTCTTCTTCGTCCCGCTCTTCTTCGTCCCGCTCTTCTTCGTCCCGCTCGCATCCCGGAGAGAGTCGCCGTGAAATCCACCGTCCGCCTCGTTGCCGCGGTGCTCGCGACGTCCGTCGCCATGACGGTGGCCGCGTGCACCACGCAATCGGTCCCTTCGCCCGCCAGCGAGAACGGGACGACCAATCCCGGCGGCTACTTCGACAACACCGGGCGCACCGACGTGCTGGCCGGGGGGATTCGCATGATCCCCGTCACCACGCCCAAGGGGACGTTCAAGGTCTGGACCAAGCGCGTGGGCAACAACCCGCGCATCAAGGTGCTCCTGCTGCACGGCGGTCCGGGGATGACGCACGAGTACTGGGAGGCGGTGGACTCGTACTTTCCGAAGGAAGGGATCGAGTACTACTACTACGACCAGCTGGGCTCCTACTACAGCGACCAGCCCAAGGACTCGTCGCTCTGGAACCTCGACCGCTTCGTCGAGGAGGTGGAGCAGGTGCGCGTGGCGTTAGGCCTGGACAGCACCAACTTCTACCTGCTGGGCAACTCGTGGGGCGGCCTGCTGGGGATGGAGTACGCGCTCAAGTACCAGCAGCACCTCAAGGGGCTCATCATCTCGAACATGATGGCCAGCATCCCGGCCTACAACGAGTATGCCAGGACCGTCCTGATGCCGGCCATGAACCCCAAGGTGCTGGCCGAGGTGCAGGCGCTGGAGGCGAAGAAGGACTACGCCAATCCGCGCTACATGGAGCTGCTCATCCCCGAGCACTACGAGAAGCACCTGATCCGCATGCCGGCGGCGGAGTGGCCCGACCCGGTGAACCGCGCCTTCAAGCACGTGAACACCGACATCTACATCCCCATGCAGGGGCCCAGCGAGCTGGGGGCGAGCGGCAAGCTGGAAAAGTGGGACCGCGTAGCCGACCTCCCCAGGATCACGGTGCCGACCCTGTCGGTGGGGGGCGAGTTCGACACGATGGACCCCAAGCACATGGAGATGATCGCGCGAACGGTGAAGAACGGGCGCTACCTCTACTGTCCGAAAGGGAGCCACCTGGCGCTGTACGACGACCAGGAGACCTGGTTTGCCGGCGTCATCGACTTCCTCAAGGACGTGGACGCGGGCACCTTCCGGGGCGGTGCCTAACGCCTGCCGCCGGGGCCGCAACCACGCGCCCGTGCCGCCGGACGCCGCCATTCCCGTGCACGAATCGGTGCCGGCGTGGCACCGGGCGGGCGGCGGTGTCGCCGTGCACGGTGGCGCCCGGGGAGCTGCGGGCGTCGTGACCATGGCATGGAGGTTGGCCGCGTGACGCCACGTCTCAACCGCAGCATCCTGCTCGTCTCACGCCCCGCGGCCGAGCCGGCGGTCGAGAACTTCCGGCTGGTCGAGCGCCCGTTGCCCGATCTCGCCGAAGGGGAGGTACTCGTCAGGCACCACTACCTCAGCCTCGATCCCTACATGCGTGCGCGCATGAGCGAGGCGAAGAGCTACGCCGCGCCACAGCCACTCAACGAGGTGATGATCGGCGGGACGGTGGGCGAGGTGGTGGAGTCACGCAGCGCCCGGTTTGCGCCTGGCGATCACGTGGTCGGCATGGGCGGATGGCAGGAATACGCGATCGTCGACACGTCCGTCCCGTCGCTGTTGCGTAAGGTCGATACGGCGCAGATCCCGCTGACCGCCTATCTCGGCGCGGTGGGAATGCCCGGCGTGACCGCCTGGTATGGCCTGCTGCGCCTCATCGCCCCCAGGCCGGGGGAGACGATCACGGTGAGTGCCGCGAGTGGTGCGGTGGGCAGCGCGGTCGGACAGCTCGCGCGGGTGCACGGCGCCCGCGCCGTCGGCTTCGCCGGCGGTCCGGAGAAGTGCCGCTACGTGACCGACGAACTTGGCTTCGACGCCTGCATCGACTACAAGGCACATCCCGACCTCGCGTCGCTCGCGAAGGCCCTCAAGGCGGCCGCGCCCGACGGGGTCGATGGCCACTTCGAGAATGTGGGTGGCGTGATCCTGGATGCGGTGATGCTGCGCGCCAATGCCTTCGCGCGCGTGGCCATCTGCGGGATGATCGCCAGCTACAACGGTGCGCCAACGCCCATGGCGTACCCCCAGCTCATCCTGACCAAGCGCATGAAGCTGGCCGGCTTCATCATCAGCGAACACATGACGGTGTGGCCGGAGGCGTTGCGCGAGCTGGCGACGCTCGTCGCGACTGGGCGACTGCGGTACCGGGAGACGATCGCCGACGGACTGGAGTCGGCACCGGCGGCCTTTCTCGGCATGCTGCAGGGGCGGAACTTCGGCAAGCAGCTGGTGCGGCTGACCTGAGCCGGCGTCCTTTCCCTGCGAGCGGTCTCCGTGCGTGCCCGGCCGACCCGTACCTACATGCCGACGCCGCCGGGGAGCGCTTGCGCCCGCACCGACTGGCGCGCGACTCCTCCGCTGGTGACCAGGGTGATCTCGAGCGCCCCCGCCGCGAGCGCCCGCCGGTCCAGGCCGGAGAGCGGGAACGACCCCGACGCCGTCAGCATGCCGGGCCCCGCCATGCGGTGGATGACGGGTGAACCCACCATCACGCGCGTGGCGGAGTCGGGGCCGGTGGCCGCAAGGCGGTAGCTCGGGGGAGCGGCTGCGCCTCGCCGCAGCACCACCGCGTGCAGGTCCGCAGCGCGCACCCCGGTCACCTGCACCTCGTAGCGCATCACGTTGGCCAACGCATCGATCGTCAGGCGCACCTGCGCGCGCCCTCCGCCACCCTGCACCACCTCCGTGATCGCGACGGGAGCGGGTGCGCGTCCGGCGCGCAGCGGCGGCGTGGTGGACGGCGCCGCCCGGCGCGGCGCGGCCTGCTCCAGCGCGTACGCGAGCCCCACCAGCCGCACGTCGGCGAACGGGCGGCCGAG
>CAZVDJ010000036.1:12392-16174 GCA_964626245.1 uncultured Gemmatimonadaceae bacterium | reverse complement strand
TTGTCAGCGCGACATGGCGACTGGGCAAACGAAATCGGCGCCCTGTCACTCGAACACGGCCCCTGCGCCGCCCAACACGCCCGCCTGCCGAGCGATCACCGCCACTGGGCACGCGGATCCGGTCACCTGTCAGGCGAAACGGACGACTGCGCCGGAGGAAACACGCGGTTGCACAGCGCACTCGACAGGTTGTCGCGAGAACGCGGTCGCTTGCCAGGCGACACCGGCCCCCTGCTCGCGGTACCGAGCCCGCTGCACGCGAAACGCACAAGGGCGGCAGTCGGGCGTGCGCGATTGCTCTCTCGATCATCGCGACGCGCTGCCACCGCCCGCACGTCGTCACTCGACGCCGTCCTACGCCGCGTAAGTCCACTCGCCACAGGCACCTCCCCAATCCGCGCCACAAGCGCCGCGCGCGGCCCCCCTCGCCCGGCGCCCGCCGCGAGTAACTTCCCCGGCCCGCGTCTCTGCGGACTCACAACCCCATTCATGGCCACCCCCTCCCCCTACCGCGCCCTCTCCCCCGAAAAGCGCCTCGCGCTCGTCACCCACCGCATCAAGTCGAGCCGAGAGTCGCGCACCCTCTTCGTCCAGCGCCTCATCGCCCGCAAGGCCGGCGGCTTTCGCGCCGTGACCCTCATGGCATGGCCGGTGGACCAGCTCGCGCGCGAAGTGGTGCGCTCCCGCGCCGAGTCCCCCGAGGATGAACTCGACCTGTTGCACCTGCTGTACGTGCAGCTGGAGCCCGCCATCCAGATCACCTTCCTGGACGCGGCTGGCGTGGCGCACGACAACGGGAACATTGCCGACGACCTCGAGGTCCCGTACGCCGACGCAGCGCGTGTGGAACGGGCGGTGGCTGCGGTGCGCGCGACGCACGGCGAGGACGGGGAGCACTACCTCCGCACCCTGGCGCGCTACAGCCGGGCGGCCTGGCCGGGGATCGAGGGGCTGGTGGGAGAGGGGTAGGGGACTTTTGTTCTCGCACAGGTTGCCCTTGTTGCTGGCCATTGGAGATATTCGGTCATGAACCCCGCGCTTTCACACCAGCTCGCACGCATCCGTGCGATGAGTGCCGACGAGAAGGTGCGAATCGCGCACGCGCTCTGGTTGGAGGCGCGCGCGGTGCTCGCGGCGGGCATTCGGGCACGGCACCCCCGCTGGTCGGAAGAGCAGGTCGCCGTACGGGTGCGCGAGTTGATGCGTGACGCGGACGCCTAGTCTCGTTGAGCTGTTCATCGCCCCGCTCAACCGTGCCCGCATCGACTATGTAGTCACAGGCGGACTGGCGGTGATCGTTTACGGCCATCCGCGGCTCACGCTCGACGTCGATCTGGTCATCCGGCTGGGGTCGGGCGCGGCCGAACGATTCACGGAATTGTGGCCGGCAGACGCCTACTATTGCCCTCCCGCGGAGGTGGTGGAGCAGGAGCGCCAACGCTCGGCGCTCGGGCACTTCAACGTGATCCACTCCGAAACGGCGATGCGCGCCGACGTGTACCTGGCGGGTGAGGACCCGTTCCACGCGTGGGCGCTGAGCGACCACGTGACGCGCGAGGTGGAAGGCGAAATCGTTCGCTTCGCTCCCATCGAGTACGTCATCGCCTACAAGCTGCGCTACGCTCAACTGGGCGGCTCCGACCGGCATCTCCGCGATGTGGCACGCATGCTCGAAACGAGTCGTGAACTGATTCGCCAGGAGATCCTGGACCACTGGATCACTCGCCTCGACCTGTCGGCATGGTGGCAACGGGCACAGCGTTACCTGGGGAGGGAGTAGCAGCTGGCGCCGGAACTTTCCGCCGCACCTTCCCCGCCCACCCGGGTATCTCGCGGAGTCAGCCTCAACCGCCCCTCCCACCCGGCTCCCTCGCGTGCCCCGGTCCATCGGCGCCCTGCTCGGCGCCACGTCGTTGCTGGCGCTCAGCGCACTTTCGGCACTCCCCGCCCACGCCCAGACCGGCGCCGGCGACGGCTTCCTCTTTCGCGTCCCCACCGTTCGCCTGGGGGTTTCGGCCGGCTTCGCGCAGCCCCGCGGCCAGAGCGACATCTACGACTTCCTCACCGGCGAACTCACCCTCGGCCGCAAGGACTTCGCCTCGGCGACCTTTGGCACGTCGGCCACCGTCCGCGTCGCCCCGCGCGTGGACGTGGGGGTGAGCGCGACGTTCAGCGGCCGAGCGGTCCCCTCCGAGTCGCGTGACTTCACGGGAGAGGATGACCTCCCGATCCTCCAGACCACCATGCTCGACCGTCTGGGGCTCATGGCCACGGGGCGGCTCTCCCTGGTCTCGCCGGGACGCGCCATCGGGCGCTACGCCTGGATCCCCACCGCGATCGTCCCCTTCATTGGAGCAGGGGCCGGGGCCGTCTGGTACCGGCTGCGCCAGGAGGGCGAGTTCGTCGACCGGGAAACGCTCGACATCTTCCAGGACCAGTTCGAGTCGAAGGGGTGGTCGATGGGGGCCACGGGCTTCGGGGGAGCCGACATCTCGCTCTCTCCCCGTTTCGGACTCTCCATAGAAGGGCGATATCTCTGGAGCCGAGCCCCCATGAACGGTGACTTCGGCACCTTCAACAAGATCGACCTTTCGGGGTACGATGCCTCGATCGGGCTGTTCGTCAGGTTCTGACCGGAACGTCTCTGCTGGAGGCACCCCATGTACCGACTCAGCGCACGCCTGGTAATCGCGTCGGCCACCCTGCTGCTGGCAGCGCCGGCGGGCGCGCAGGGCGACAGCTCGCCATGGGCGCCGTGGATCGGTTGCTGGGACCTTGTAGCGCGCGGCGACGCGCTCCCCACCAGCGATCGCGTCTGCGTGATCCCCACGAACAGCTCGGCGGCGGTGGAGCTGGTCTCGCTGGCGGGCGACAGCATCCTCTCGCGCCAGCGTCTGGACGCCTCGACCGAAGAGCGCGCCTTTCAGCAGGGTGACTGCTCGGGGGTCGAGACGGTGCGCGCGACGGGCGCGCGCGTCTACCTGCGCACCACCATGCGCTGCAACGGCCAGGACCGCCTGGTGAACAGCGTGATGGCGATGTCGCGCGACGGGGAGTGGATCGACGTGCGCGGCGTGGCCTTTGGCCCAAACGTCGGCGTGCGGGCGTCTCGCTATCGCGAGGCGCCGGCCACGGCGTCGCTTCCGGCCGAGGTCGCGTCGGCGCTGAGCGGGCGCCCGCGCGGGATGCACCCGGCGCGCCTGGCGGCGTCGGGCCCGGTGCAGCTGTCGGACGTGGTCGAGGCGTCGCGCTCCCTCGAGGTAGGGGTGCTGCAGACCTGGCTCGCCGAGCGGGGGCAGGGGTTCGGGCTCGACGCCGAGCGGCTGGTCGCGCTCGAGGAGTCGGGGGTGGCGCCGTCGGTGATCGACATCATGGTGGCGCTCTCGTATCCCGACGTCTTCGCCCTCGACCGCACGCTGCTTGGCGATCCGCCCCCTGACACGCGGGGCGAGATGCGCGGCGGCGACTTTGGCGGCGGTGGCTACTACGACGGCGGCTTCGGCTACGACCCGTACGGCTATGGCTACGGCCGAGGCCTGGGGTGGTACTCAGGCGGCCGTCCCATCGTGGTGGTGCAGCGCCCGGCCAACGACGACGAGCGCGAGCGCGGCAAGGTGGTGAAGGGGCGCGGCTACGTGTCGCCGGGCAACGGCTCGTCAGGCTCGGCGCGCTCGGGCGGCTCGTCAGGCGGGAGCTCGTCGGGGTCGGCGGGGCGGGCCAGCTCCTCGGATGGGGAGAAGGGGTCGAGCACGGGGCGGAAGGCGAAGCCGAAGCCGGGAGAG
>CAZVDJ010000036.1:0-12382 GCA_964626245.1 uncultured Gemmatimonadaceae bacterium | reverse complement strand
GCTCGGCGCCTCATGCGCCATCCGCGGTGAAGCACTGGGTTCTCCTGAATGGCGCCGGTCGCATCGCGAGCGCTGCCGCATGAGGATCAACCGAATCTGCGAGTGAACGGGGTCAGCCCCACGGCTCTCCTGTCCCCTCTGGCCGCACGCGCCGCGGCCCCCGTATGATCACGGGATGAGAGCCATCCTCCTGCTGGTCGCCGCATTTCCGCTCGTGGCGCGCGCCCAGGACGACATCACGCGCGTCCTGCAATGGCGCAACATCGGCCCGAACCGCGGCGGGCGATCGATCAGCGTGGCCGGATCGCCCTCGCGCCCGCACGAGTATTTCTTCGGCGCAACGGGGGGCGGCGTGTGGAAGACGACCGACGGCGGGACGACGTGGGCCCCGGTCACCGATGGACAGCTGCAATCCTCGTCGGTCGGCGCGCTCGCCGTGGCGCCGTCGAACCCGGACGTGGTCTACGCCGGCATGGGGGAAACTCAACTCCGTGGCAACGTGATGCAGGGCGATGGGGTCTACCGATCCGAAGATGCGGGGCGCACGTGGACCCACGCGGGACTCGGCGAGGGCCAGGCCATCGGGCGCCTGCGCGTCGACCCGCGCGACCCCAACCGGGTCTATGCCGCGGTGCTCGGCAACCCCTTTGTCCCCGGCGACACGCGCGGCGTCTATCGCACGCTGGACGGCGGGCGTAGCTGGTCGCGCGTCCTCTTCCGCAACGATCGCGCGGGGGCGGTGGACCTCGTCATCGATCCCGGCGACCCGCGCACGCTGTACGCGACCTTTTGGGAGGTGTACCGCACGCCGTGGCTGTTGTGGAGCGGCGGCAACGGCTCGGGGCTCTTCAAGTCCACCGATGGCGGCGACTCGTGGGAGGAACTCACCCGGCGCCCGGGGCTGCCGGCGGGAACGTTAGGCAAGCTGACGGTGGCCGTCAGCGGCGCCGACAGCCGGCGCGTGTACGCCAACATCGAGGCCGCCGACGGCGGGCTGCACCGTTCCGACGACGGAGGGCGCACCTGGACGCGCGTAAACGCGCATCGCGACCTCTGGCAGCGCGCCTTCTACTTCCTGCGCGTCGTGGCCGACCCGCGCGACCGCGAGACGGTGTACGTGCTCAGCTTCCAGCTGGAGAAGTCCACCGACGGGGGGCGCACCTTTCGCCCGGTCCCCACCCCCCACGTCGACCACCACGACCTCTGGATCGATCCCAACGACCCGCAGCGCATGGTGGAGGCCAACGACGGCGGGGCAATCGTCTCCATCAACGGCGGCCGCACGTGGACCAGCCAGCGCTATCCCACCGCCCAGCTCTACCGCGTCACCACCACGGCCGACGTCCCGTACCACGTCTGCGGCGCACAGCAGGACAACACCACGGTCTGCGTCCCCAGTGGCGCAGATCCACTCGCCCCGCCCCAGGCGCGCACGGGCGACTGGTTCTACGCGGTGGGGGGCGGCGAGAGCGCCGACATCGCGGTGCGGCCCGGAGCGCCTGGAATCTTCTACGCCGGCGCCACCAATACGCTCACCCGCTTCGATCGCAACACCGGCAACGCGCAGGACGTGCAGCCCTGGCCGCGGATCGTGATGGGAGAGCCCGCGTCGGCGATGCCGGAGCGATGGAACTGGACGTATCCCATCGCCACCTCGCCGCGCGAGCCCGCGGCGCTTTACGTGGGCTCGCAGCATCTCTGGAAGTCGAGCGACGAGGGGCGCAGCTGGCGTCGCATCAGCCCCGACCTCACGCGCGCCGATCCCGCTGCGCTCGGCAACTCGGGCGGGCCGATCGTCTTCGACCAGGATGGCCCCGAGGTGTACGCGACGATCTTCACCATCGCGCCTTCACCGCGTCTCGCCACGGTGATCTGGACGGGGTCCGACGACGGCCTCATTCACGTGACGCGGGACGGAGGGCGCACGTGGACCAACGCCACGCCCGGCGACCTTCCCCCTAACTCTCGGGTGAGTCGCATCGACGCATCGCCGCACGATGCGGGGACGGCATGGGTGGCGGTGGAACGCCACCAGATGGGAGACCGGGCGCCGTACATCTGGCACACCGCCGACTACGGTCGCACCTGGTCGCGCCGCGCGAGCGGCATCCCCGATCGCGCCTTCGTGCGCGTGGTGCGCGAGGACCCGGAACGCGCCGGGCTCCTCTTCGCCGGTACGGAGCACGGTGTCTTCTTCTCCCGTGACGCCGGCGCCTCGTGGGCGCCGCTCTCGCGCAATCTCCCCGACGTGCAGGTGTCGGACCTGGTGGTGAAGGGGAACGACGTGGTCATCGCCACACACGGTCGCTCGTTCTGGGTGCTCGACGACATATCGCCACTGCGCGACGCGGCGCCCCGGGGACAGGGCGCCTATTTCTACACACCGGCAGCAGTCACGCGACGCGTAGAGAGCGCGCACCTCGACTACGAACTGCCGGCCGCCGCCGACAGCGCGTGGATTCGCGTCGAGTCGCTCCAAGGGACGCTGCTCCGTCGCCTCGCCGTCCCTTCGGCGCGCGGCGCGCACCGGGTGCGCTGGGACCTTACCACCGCCGGCGCCACGTCGTTTCTCGGCATCGTCCTCGAGGGGGGCGATCCCGCGCGCGGTGTGCTCGTGCCGCCGGAGCGCTATCGCCTGATCCTCTCGGCCATCACCAACGGCGCCGAGTCGCGGCGCGAGCGCACGCTGGTGGTGCGGCACGACGCGCGCGTGGGCGCGACGATCGCGGAGCTGCAGGCGCAATTCGCCCTGCTCACGAGGATTCGCGATGCCGAGAGCGAGGCCAATGGCGCGGTGATCGCCATTCGCGCCGAGCGCGAGCGGCTGCGGCAGCGACACGGGAGCGCGGCCGACACGATGGCGCTCGTCCGGGAGATGGCCGCCGTGGAGGGCGAGTTGTACCAGGTGCGCAACCAGAGCCCCAAGGACAAGATCGCCTTCCCCATCAAGCTCAACGATCGCCTGACGGGGCTGCGCTCGATCGTGGAGAACGGTGACGGTGCGCCAACGCGTGCGCAGGTCGAGGTCTTCCGCCAGCTCCGCGGCGAACTCGACGTACTGCTCGCACGGCTCAGGCGACTGGCGCGCCCGGTGTCGTGACGCGAGGAGTGTCTCCCGATCGAGCGGGAACCTGGCGCGGGCAGCATGGCGACGGTGTACCTCGCGGCGGACCTCACGTACGCTCGCACCGGGCTTCGTTAGGCAACCCGGCATTGACGCAACGCATCGTGCCAGGAGGGGCGCTCACGCCCTAGCTTCCTTCGGCGATCTCCCGCAGCCGGGCCGTGACCAGTGTGCGCACCAGTGCGCCGGGGAGCGGCCGATCTGGCGTGAAGCGCACGACTGTGCGCGAGACGTCGTATGCGGCAAGCTGTGCGGCATGCCTGCGCAGCACCTCCCCGTGCATGATGTAGAACGAGAGGTGCCCCTTCGCGGCGCCGTAGCCCACCGCCCGCCGAGCACGATCGCCCCTTCGCCGAAGCTGCCGCCGGACGATCAGCGCCCCCGGCGGATGGGCGCGCCCGAAGCGCAGCGCGGTGTCGATCGGCCGCACCAGCTGCACGTCGCGCACAACCTCGGTCGCGAGTCCATGTAGCGCCGTCACGTCCCGTTGGTACACGTCGTTCAGGTGCACCGCGGGGAGGACATCCTCGGCCGTCCCGCCGCAGGCGTCGCGCGGCCGGAAGGGATCCGCACGCACGTGCCGCGGCGCCGGACGGCGACGCGAGTGTGGACCCTGTCGGGGAACGATCGGGGAGGGACAAGGGACGATGGGGTGGAAGGGTGAGCGTGCGTTCCCCCCACGCTGTCGCCTCGCCGTGCCGCCTCGCTCGGCGCCCTCGACCTCGCGTCGCGGGACTTCCGGACGTCGGGGCATGCCTGATGGGCGCAGGTGCGGCGCGCACGGTGGCCCGTCAGGATTCCGCGTGGATCGTCACTCCCAACTAAGCACCACGATTCCACTGCGGCGTCATCGTCTGCATCACGCAGCCGATGCCCCGCTCGACCCGGGAGGACACCATGCACCAGCTCGTGGAAAGACTCCGCACGGCCGTCTCTGGCCTCACGCTCCTTGCCTTCACGCTCCCGTTCCTGACCATCTCCTGCGCCGGGGCGGAAATCCCGCTGAGCGGTTTCGATCTCGCATTCGGAAAGACCCTGGAGAGCGGCGCCATGTTCGGATCGAACGGCGCTCCGAATGTCGTCGATGGTCAGCCCGCCGTACTGGCGGCGGTTGCGTGCGCAGTGCTCGCCCTGCTCGCTTCCTTCTCCTCGTCTCGCTCGGCGATTCTCCGTTTCGCCCGATACGCCTCATCGGTTGCCGGAGCGCTCATGCTCGTCCTGATGCGCGTCGGCGGCGTGACGGACATTCCCGCCGAGGCGCGCGGAATGATCACGGTCTCGTACAGCGCGGGGTACTGGATGGCCCTGCTCGGCTTCTTGGCGCTGTTCGTTCTCGTGAGGGCGTACGAACTTCGGGAGAACGACGCGACGCCTCTCGGCCGCGAAGCGCCCCGGCACCAGCCCGGATTGCACCCCGGGTTCGCTCCCACCGCATCGGCCGCGTCGTCGGGCGCTGCTGTCGACCCATGAGTGCGTGAGGCCGCGGGCGCTGGACCGGTACTCGCAGTTCCGATCTGCAGAAGTGCACCAACACGCGCCGCCTGGGAGCCTCCCCGGCGGCGCGCTGCCGCGGTGAAGTCTCCAGGGAGGAGCGAGTCGACGCTGGATTCCCGAACGGAACCACGACATTGCCGGGCGGGGACGGCCGTGCGAACAGCCAACGAGCGACGGATCGTTGGGATCCGTCGCTCGCGTCGAAGGCCTGTAGGTCGGGTCAGCGTCGCTCCAGCACCATCGCAACCGTGGTTCCAGGTGTGGGTGTCGACTGGACGGCGATCGAGCTGCCGTTCATGG
Organism: uncultured Gemmatimonadaceae bacterium; assembly: GCA_964626245.1. GTDB lineage: Bacteria > Gemmatimonadota > Gemmatimonadetes > Gemmatimonadales > Gemmatimonadaceae > SCN-70-22. The sequence continues at coordinate 7,464 of CAZVDJ010000036.1, read as the reverse complement.
TACCCGCAATCAGCGGCGCCGACGCAAACTTGCTGAATCCCGAGTCCGCCGCGATGACGATGCTGTTGCCATTGACCGAGTAGCGACCGGCGATGCCGCGCTCGAGCTGCTGCGTGAGGTTTGGGCACTGGCGCCGGTAGCGATACGTGCCGCTGAACCGGCCGTCGGGACGGAACGTGACGCTTCCCGACAGCCCCGTCATGGCGCAACCGCGAACCGATGGCAGCAGGACCGGAACGGGAGCACCATTGATCGTCCGCACGTCGTACGAGCCGGCGACAGCTCCCTCCTCACCTGAGGGTGGCGAGAGCGTCTCGGCGGAGCCGCACGCTTGTCCGGCGAGCATGAGCGAGAAGACGACTCCCGCGCGTTGGTACCGCATAACAGGTTTCCTCCGAGTGGCATGTGATGATCGACATCCCGACATCGGAGTGTGTGGCGAGCCAACGAATCCTGACGCTCTGGGTCGCAGAGCACGTATGGCAGTCGCTCCTTGTTACGACGACGGCATCGACAGGCGGTTCCGCACGCACTGCTCGAGCCGTGTACGGATGCGCGAGATCCTTGCATCCAGGGTGTTGCGGGTGATGGCGAGTTCCTCGGCCAGTTGGGCACGAATCTCCTTGCTCGTCCCCTCGCCGTAGCACCGCTCAGCGATCATTCGGTCGCTGTCGGAGAGCGCCTCAAGGCACTCGCCCAAGGCACGCAGGAGCGACCGGCGCGAGTGCAATCCGGTGTCGATCGTCGTCGAGAGCTCTCGCCCCAGGTTCTCTATCGTTGGCGAGAGCGTCACCTCAGCGGTGCGCTGCTTCTTCTGCTCGCGCCAGTGTTCCTGCAGGACATGCCGAGCCACACCGAACGAGAATCGCTCGATGTCGGCGATGTCCTGGCCTTCCCTGAGCTTTCGAAGAATGCGCTCGTTCGTGCGTCCAACGAGGTCTGCACGTACCGACGAATCGGCGACGCGCGCCGCGAAGAAGCGCTCCAGGCGGGACTGCAAGCCGTCGAGCGCCACGACCCGGGGATCGTCCGTCGCGTCCGACACCTAGCGTGCGGGCATGCCGGTCTGCACCCCAAGCGACAGGATGAGCCCGGAGTTTTCCTCCCGGCGAGCCACGAGCGACTCACGCTTGTACGCAAGCACGTCTCGTCGGTAGCCGAGTTCGACAAACACGGGAAGCCGGGGCGGATAGTACACGACCGACGAATGCGCCTCGAATCCGGTCAGGATCAGGGAGTCTCCCTTGGCTTCCTTGGGCTCGCGAAGGTACGTCGCCCCTCCGCGCGCATACACGCCGGACCCGCCGAGTCGGCGACCCACTTCCAGGCCGATCATGGCGAGGTGCGTCACGCGCCGCTGACCACTCCAAGTGACCTTGCGGAGCTGGTAACCCGGTACCACGGCGACGCCGGGGACTCCCAACAGGAATCGTGCATCGAGCGTCTCGAACTTCCCGTCCACCGCTGCCCCTCCCTTTCCGATCGTCCCGCCGGCATAGCGTGCGCGCAGGCCGCCGCCCGTCGCACCCCACAATTCCAGTTCCGCGCCCTGCACGCTCCCGCTCTGGTTCCACACACTATCGCCGATCGAGGCGGCTCGTTGCATCGATGTCACGGCCAGGCCAAGTCGCGCCGTCCCGCGAGGCGTGTAGAGCGACGTGTCGGCGCCCTGGGCGAGTGCCCTCTGGGGAAGCAGCACCAAGGGCCATGCGAGCACCAGGTGAAGACAGCGCATCATCGGGCCTCGGGATTGACAGTGATGCTGGCACGATAGCCATCGATGCGCCGCTGGTTCTCCTCGCGTGCCGCGCGCTGCCGAGTGGAGAGTTCGTTCAGGGCCCGGCGGTTCGAAGCCAATCCCTTGTCGAGGATGTAGCCGCGGTCGAACCATGCCGCAGCCATGGTGCCGAGTCCCATGACGACACCGGCCGCGAGGTATCGCGAGTCGCGGCTCCCCTGGCCACGCACGGGATCCGGCGCTCGGAGCCCGCTGCCGATCGCGACGGTCGCTGCGCCGACGAGCAGGCCGGCGACGATTCCGACGGTTCGTTCCGAGCGCGAACGCTCTGGCTTGAGGAGGGTCGAGTCGATCGTACTGGGCACGGAGAGGAATTCGATGCCCGGGACGATGGCCACGGCATCGAACACCTTGACGATGGACTGTCCGGTGGTGGGCACCGTCGCGGTCACGACGAGGTCGTACTCCCCGCCACGGAACAACACCGTCGCATCGCGGGCAACCCGAAGCGAGAGCGTGGTGTCCGTCGCGCTGGATACCGAATCGAGCAGGAACGACTCGATGCCGTCCTTCGTGCGCATGCGCAACGCAAAGGCGGCGGCTGCGTTTGACCGCACCCGCAATGGGGCCGCGCCTGCCAACCCGTTGATCGGGTTCTCCCGGCGCACGTAGACGCTCGTTGCGAAGGTGCTCGTGCTGACGTCGCGGTAGAGCGAGTCGAGTGCGGGTGACGCGATGTCGCGGGGGATGGCGAGGCTCAGGTCGATCTGCAGCAGCTGCGAGATCGCGGATCGTGCGAGCGTCTCGCGCCGATCGGCCGGCGATTCCGGCAGGTTGGCGGCGGCAATGATCTGCAGCGCTTCAATGCGTGCGCTTCGCGACAACCCCGTGAGCGTGAGGACTTCACGCGCCGTGCTGTCGGCCTGCCGGAAGCGAAGGTCGCTCAGCGCGCCGCGGGCGCGATCGAGCAGTTCCCGTGACGCCGACCGCTCGGGTCCCTGTGCCCCGAGTGTCGTGGACAGCAGGAGCATCAACAGGAGTGTCAGGCGCATGGTGCACTCGCGTAGCTCAAGGTGGGCAGAGTGGGCGTCGGTAGCCGATGGAAACGGTGTCACCGCGCGCCACGGTGATCGTGCTGTCCCAATCCTGGCAGCGCTCGATGGAAAGCCGAAGATGAACTGCTCCAGGTGCAATGCTGATCGTGCGCAGCGTGCTCACGACTCCGACCAGTCGATCGTTGACATAGAGCGCGGCGCCGATGGAGCCTGCGCTGCCGATGCGGATCATCCCGAGGTTCGGGATCGCGGTTTCGATTGCACGGCCGGCGCTCGAGGGGTCGCCGAGCCCCGGCGCGGGCCGAGCGTCCGGGGCCACTCGAGATGAATCGTCGACACGGGCGGCCGTGGGCGGATCGGGTGAAGTTCCGCGGGCACCGAGTCCCGTGCCTCCCCGCCGCAGGGCGTTCACACGGCGAGAAGAATCGGGCACCTCGCGCGCCTCGTCTGCCGCCAGGGAGGCCCCCGGACCGCTGCCGCCCACCGTGTCTCGCCCCGACGTGGCGGGCGACGCGAACTCGGCGCCTTGCGCTGCGGACGCGACTGGCGGTGCGTTTCTGGAGACGACCTGCGCATCGATCGACGGTGCAACTGTCGTCCCCCGGGATGCGACAAAGACGGCCGTCGCGATCGCCAGGGCTGCCGCGACGCCTCCGCCTAACATGGCGAGCTTTCGTCCTGGAGTCCGACCGGTCCGCGCAGCGCCGACGCCTGCGTCCAGCGGTGCCGAGTTCGTGATCGGTGCGACGGCCGGAATCGTTCGCGCCTCGGTCGGCGTTCCAATCCGAACGATGGTCTCAGGAGACAGCGCGAGCGACATGTCGACACCCAGCCGCGACAGCGCCGCCGTCGCTGCGGCGACCTCCGCCGGGCGCCAGTCGCGCACCGCGTCGATGAACTCCTTCGCAAACTGCGTGACGCCGCCCTGCCGGTCATCGGGGTCCGGCGCGAGTGCTTGGTCGAGCACGGCCTGCAGCTGCGACGGCCACTCGATGGACGGACGCAGTTCGCGCAGCGTGCGCGGGCGCTGCATGAAGCGCAGGGCCAGGTCGACGGGATCGGACGAAAGCGGAAGCGCGCCGGTCAGCATCGCGATGGTGACCAGCCCGAGGCTATACAAGTCGGAGCGCGTGTCGACGGGTCGGCCCCGCAGCTGTTCGGGGCTCATGTACGCCGGCGTGCCGACCATCGCGTCCGACTGCGTCACGCGCTGATCGTCGTCGAACAACGCGCGCGCAATGCCGAAGTCGACCACCTTCACCAGGTCGTCACCCTCGGCGCTCTGCGCGAGCATGATGTTGTCCGGCTTGAGGTCGCGGTGCACGATCCCGAGGTCGTGGGCCGCCCTGAGCGCCGACGCAACCTGTGAGAGGATCGTGACGCAGCGCGCGAGCGGAAGGGGGCCCTCGCGGTCGATGACGGCGCCCAGCGTCAGGCCATCGACGTACTCCATGGCGAGGTACATCGACTCGCCCGCGATCTCGCCGAAGTCGTGGATGGCGGCGACGTTGCGATGGAGGATGCGCGAGGCGTTCTGCGCACCGCGCGTGAAGCGCGCCAACGCGTCGGTCCGTGCGAGGTACTCGCCGCGAAGCACCTTGAGCGCGCACGGACGCGACATGTACACGTGCTGGGCCAGGTACACCACGCCCATCCCGCCGAGCCCGAGACGCCGCTCGACATAGTACCGGTCGGCAACCAGCGACCCGATCAGGGCATCGCTCGACTCACCTGGGTCGCGCAGCGGCTGCCCGTCGGACGGACAGAAGCGCGTCGCGCCCGAATAGCGGCTGCCGCACGCCGGGCACGCACGTTCGCCCGAAGAGTCTGAGGTCACACGATCCACGTCGGGCACTCTCTCAAGTCGACCCCTGCCTCCTCCCGCCCGACGGACTGGGCTGTCCGATGGCCACCTAACCTGTCGATGACCGGACCGACGCCGCAAGGCGACGGCGCCCGGTCCTGGCCGCGAGGACTCCGCTCCTCCGAGGGCTGGAGTTGGCCCGGGCACACCCCATGTCAGGAATCGGGGCTCCCGCGCACTCCACTGGTGCAGGGCAGAGGGGACCCCCTCACCCAACGTCGGTCAGGACCCCGACTCCCGCTCCCTCCCATCCTCCTCGGTCGACGTGAGGTGTCCTCATGCAGCAGACAACCAACAGCACCCGACGAGTTCCGAGCCGTCCCGACCCGCTCCGGCGGGTGGCGCGTCGACTTCTGGTCGCCTCAGCGATCAGCGTCTCAGGGACGCACGTTGCCGGTGCCCAGACCGCACAGACGCCATCGGACGCTCAGCCCCTGGCCGTCGTCCGGGTGACGAGTGCGAACCTGCGCGCCCGCCCGTCGCTCGAGGGAACGGTTCTCGGACGACTGGTCCGAGGTGACACCGTCCGGATCGTGTTGGAGCGTCCCGATGGTTGGTCCCGAATTCAGGTGAGACGTACCGACGCCTGGATCCGAACGAGCTTCCTGAGTCGGCCGCTCTCGACCATCCGACCGTCGCCAGCTGCGGAGTCGCTCGCGACGCCGAGTCCAGTCGCTCCCCCCGCGGCGAGCACGCCGTCGGCGCAGGACACGGCGAGCGCGTCGCCGCCGTCCGTCGCCGCCATCGATTCGCGCAACGAGGAGGATCCTCGGCTGGCCGGGCGCCGGCGCAGGCCAGCCGGTTCGACGTCCACAATTCCGGCGAGCCGCGACAGGTCGCGTGTTGGCGTCATGGCGGGCGTGGCGACAGGCGCGTGGTCGGCGATGGACCTCACGGGCCCTGCACTTCGCGCCTACTCGCGGATCCCACTCACCCAGTCGCCGTTTGCCATGCGTGCAGACCTCGAGATCACTCGAGTGTCGGCGCGTGACATGGAGAACGGGTACTGGCGCCTGACCGATGTCCGCGCGCTGCTGGGCGCGGAGCTCGGGCTGCCGGTCACTGACATGCTCGAAGTTTCGGTCGTCGGAAGCCTTGGCGTCGCTCGGCAACGGCACTCCTTCGGGTTCGACGGTACCGACTATGACTCGCCGTCACGCTGGCGCCTTGGGCACGACGTCGGAGTGGGTGCCAAGGTGAGCCGCATGCTGATCGTGGAGCTCCACTTCTTCTCCACCGACGGCGCACCGATGCGACTTCTTGCTGGTATCCGTCTGTAGGCCACATCCACTACCCACACCCGAGAACGATCCATGCGCCGCTCGAGACTCTCGCTCATCGTTGGCTGTCTTGTCCTCGCCCTCTCCACCACCGGCTGCTATGCCGGCATGGCCTCCGCGGGCACCGGCGTGCCAGGGCTCCTCTACGCCAGCACCGTGACGCCGGAGGTTGGAACGTCGGTCACGTCGAACGTGGCCGGAACCAAGGTGGGCCAGGCCACCTGCCAGACGTTTCTCGGACTGATTGCCTCTGGCGATTGCTCCGTCGAGGCAGCGGCTGTCGCGGGGAAGATCACCCGCATCCACTCCGTCGCACGCAAGGTCCAGAACGTGCTGGGCTTCTATGCGACTGTCACCATCATCGTCACGGGCGAATAGCGCTGGTAGCGTCGGAAGTGCCCGTCGTCTCTGGAGTACTTCCGACGCTACAAGTGAACAGCCACTTCGCGGACTGTCCTTGTGAAGCTCGTTGCTGCCGTCGTCGTGGGAATTGCCGTGCTGATGGCGCTCGTCCAGGCCCTCGCGCGCGACGATGATTCCGCTCATTCCCTCGGACCGTCGCCTGTCGCCCGCCTCCGCCGCACCACCCCCGCCCACCACCAGACCGCCAGCACCAGCACGAACGGCACCGCCGACAGGACGAGACCAACCGGGCCGTGCATCACGGGAGCCTGCACGTCCACGAACGCCCGGACCGTGTCCGCCGCGCCTGCACGCGCGACGACCGCCTGCACCCGCCAGCGTTCAGCACGGTCGAACCGCACGGTCGCCGAGTGGCGCGCGCCTCGCCGTACCTGCGCCGGAAGCGCCTCGTGCGATGATGCCTCGCGCCGACCGGACGCGGGTACTACGCCAACTCTCACGGCGGTCACCGGTGCGAAGGTCGCTCCCGCTGCGGCGTCGATGACGACGTGCACCATCGCCTCGCCCACCTCGCCGGTGGTCCAGATGGAGACGAGGTAGGGCCCGGCCGGCGCATCCTTCACCACGCGAGTGGGCGCCGAGCGATGCCCCGGCCCACTCTCGTGCTCCAGGTGATCGGCTGCTGCCCGGTTGCGGCGGGCGGGCGCGGCGATGAGCGCGATCACGACGACTGCGACGGCGAGCGCGAACATCGCCGCGATCGTGGCGCGCCGCCTCCACGTCCCCGATGGCCGCACGGGGCTACGCGGCGGCCAGCTGGCGCGGGCCTGCGCAGCTGCAGCGCATCGCGGCGCGCTCCGCGTCGTTTGGCATGAGGTGCCGAGCCATCGCCACGATCATGGGGACGAAGACCAGCGTGTTATAGACCAGGTGCAGCTCCAGCCGCGGGACGACGAACTGCGCGAGGCTCATGGGCTCGGGGGCATTCAGCAGGTTCTCCCCCGCGATCACCTGCACCTGCAGCAGGGCGTGCTCGATGTGGTGCCAGAACTGGAGCCAGAAGGCCGCCATCCACCACGTGTGAGAGCGCCCCCTGAAGCCGGTGCGCAGCATCCAGAGCCCGATGAGCATGACGAGGGCGTAGATGTAGTGCAGCGCCTCGGA
>CAZVDJ010000035.1:0-16202 GCA_964626245.1 uncultured Gemmatimonadaceae bacterium | reverse complement strand
GATCGACTGCCACCCGCCGAGCGCGAGCTCCCCATCAATGACGGCCACGCTCTCCGAGGCATTGAGGAAGAGCCCCAGCAGGTGCGCGTGCGCGTTGAGCCGGTCATCCACCGGGGCGCGATTGTGGCCGTAGGCGGCGGCCGCAGGCGCCAGCTGCTCGAGGAAGCGGACCATGTCGGACTGCAGCTCCGGCTCGCGCTCGTTGATGGTGATGCGCGCGGTGGTGTGCGGCGAGCTGATGGTCAGGATTCCCTCGCGCACGCCGGTCCCGCGCACCCAGCCGCGCACGGCGTCGGTCACGTCGAGCAACTCCAGGGGCTGCGAGGTGGCGAGGGCGATCGAGTGATGGAGAAGCGGCATGTCGGGACGTGCGTGCCGAGTGGGGGCAAGGGAAGCAGAGCGGCGCGGCGTGGGCCCGCCAGGGCGGTGGAGCAGACGCGGTGTTCACCTGCGGTTCAGGACTGTATCGAAACGAGGCGAGGAAGTGCAACGAATGCGTCAGGCGATTCGCCGATGCGCGGAATAGTTGACCGATGTAGCATCGAACTGCCGTCAAGAGCTGCACGGCGCCATCCGGGAATTCACGAGGCACCGGCTCCGGCCGGCGTCTCACGCGCATTCGCGATGACCGCGCTTCACCCACGTGAGGGTCTCATGCTCACTCGAACCCGTCCGCCGCTCACCCCCCTCCTCTTCCTGCTGGGGCTGGCGGCCTGCCGGGAAATGGAGACGCCGCTGGAGAACCGTGCACCGGTGCGCGCGACGGTGCCGGGCGCCTCGCAGATCGCCACCATGTACGCCCCCATCTTCGTCGCGACGGCCGCGAGCGGCTCGGACCTCAACGATGCGGGCGACGTGGTAGGGCGTCGCTACCTCGACACCGGCTGCGGGCCGTTCTGCCTCCCGCCGCAGGAGAACTACGTGCTTCGGAATGGCGTACGACTCACGCTCCCCGTGGTGCCGGGCTACGACGTCAGCACGAGCACGCCGATCTACCTGAACAACAGCGGCGTGATCGCGGGCGAGGCCGGCGTGGTCGGCACGACGGTGCGCGCCGCCCGCTGGTCGCCGTCGGGTGCAAGCTACGCCGTGCAGGACCTTGGGACCTATCCCGGCACCAACAGCGCCGACGTGCAGGGGCTGGATGACCAGGGGCGCATTCTGGGGTGGGCGACGCAGGGCGGGGCGATCCCGACCCTCGCCCTTCCCTTCATGTGGACGCCCACGACCGGGATGGTCAACCTGGCCTCGCAGGGCTACCCGAACCTCCGCCCCGCCGCCGTGAGTCGTGCCGGTCGCGTGGCCACCGCCAGCGGCACGTACCAGCTTGGTAATCCGGCCAGCGTGGTGCCTAACGCCCCGCTCCCGCCCGGCTTCACCGGCGCCGGTTCCAACGGCACGGTCGTGAACGACAATGGCGACCAGGGGCACATGCTCATCTCGATCAGCGGGCAGAACCTGGCCTATCCCTTCCGCCTCTCGCGCGGGGGCAGCTGGCAGCAGCTCTCCGCCGCGGGGTCGGGCCACCTGTCGCGATGGGGGATGGGAGGGATCACCGATGCGCAGGACCTGGTCTTCACCGTCCTGAGTACCGGCATGTTCGCCGACGGTCCGGCCGGGTTGGGACAAGCGCTCGACACGCGAGTCTCGCCGGCGTATCCCGGGGCCGCCGTGTCGACCGTCGGGCGCATCAATGCGGCCGGGGAGATCCTCGCCTCGGTCTACATCGGACGCTCGCCACGCGTGGTGAAGCTCACGCCGGTCGGCCCCTGCCTCACCAACTGCGTGGTGGTCGCCTCGCTCGCCATGGTGGGGCAGTTCATCCAGGATCCCGCCAACCCCGGGAGCTGCTTCCAGGGCGGGAGCATGTACAACCGCACCACCGCCACGCTCCGGCTCACCGACGAGACGGGGGCGCCGTTAGGCAACGCGCAGCTGCGCGGGCGCTTCCTGGACGACTACTGGACCGACGCGCAGGTGACGGGGACCACCGACGCGGCCGGACAGGTGACCTTCGTGCACACGGGACTGTGCGGCGTGGGGGCGATCGCCTTCCTGGTGGACGGCGTCACCGCCGGGACGCGCACGCTCGACCGCACGCGCGGGACGCTCTCGAACTGGGTGATCCCGACCGCGGCCCCGCCCACCAACCAGCCGCCGGTCGCCAGCTTCCGCTTCAGCTGCAACGCCACGACCCGCCTCTGCAAGTTCAACGGCACCGCCTCCACCGACGACGTGGCCGTCACCAGCTGGCAGTGGACCTTCGGCGACGGCACCAGCGGGAGCGGGGCGACCACGACGCACAGCTACGCGACGAACGGCACGTACCAGGTCACCCTCACCGTGCGGGACAGCGCCGGGCTCTCGTCCTCGCTGACCAAGGCGGTGGTGGTGGGGAGCGCGACCAACCAGCCCCCCATCGCCGCCTGGTCGGTGAGTTGCCAGCCGCCGCCAGCGCACACCTGCACCTTCGACGGCCGTGCGTCTCGCGACCCGGACGGTACCATCGCCAGCTACAAGTGGACCAACGCCGGCGGCACCGTCCTCTCCACGCTCCCGGTCTTCACGCGCACCTTCGTCAGGTCGGCCACCCTGTCACTCACCCTCACGGTCACCGACAACGGTGGGAAGAGTGCGTCGCTGACGCAGTCGTTCACCGTGCCGTGAGCAACGCACGACCGCAGGGCTGATGGCACGCGCCGCCGACGGCTCGAGGCGAGTCGGCGGCGACGTGCCCGCGGCGCACGGACCACGCGCTGCCCTCCCGCAGGGCGCGAATGACGCGTGCTCGCAGGGGTGGGTCAGTTGTCCCATGTGAGTGGGGCGGAAGTCTCCGACATTCCGGCCACGTCGTGTGACACCGCCCTCCTGCTCCCTCACGCTCATGTACGCAGAACTCGTCGCCCTCCGCCTGCTCCACGTGCTCGGCGGGATCTCGTGGGCCGGATCGGCCTTCTTCCTCACCGTCTTCCTGGGGCCCGCGCTGGCCGTGGCCGGCCCCAACGCCGGACCGGTCATGGACGCCCTCAAGGCGCGCCGGCTGCTGGCCTTCATGCCGGCCGTGGCGCTCCTCACGATCGCCTCCGGGCTCCGCCTCATGTGGATCACCTCGGGCGGCTTCGCGCTGGCGTACTTCACCACGCCGCACGGGCTGGCGTTTGCCGTCGCGGGTGGCACCGCCATCATCGGCTTTGCCTTCGCGATGCTGGTGCTGCGCCCCACGCAGATGCGCATGGCGCACCTGGGGCAGGCAATGGCGAAGGCCGCGGATGAGCAGCGCGCCGCACTCGCCCGCGAACTCGACGTCGTGCGTCGCCGCAATGCGATGGTGAGCGCCGCCTCGCTCGCCATGCTGGTGGTTGGTGCCGGCGGCATGGCCGTCGCCCGCTATCTCGGATAAGGAAGAGGCGCCCGGCCAGCGCCGGGCGCCCCTCCCGTCTCCGATCTCCCGTCTCCCGTCTCTACTCCGGCACCGTCATCGTCACGCCGTGCGGCGACAGCGCACGACTGACGGCGCGCGCCCGCTCCAGCACCGCGTTCGCCTGCGACATCGCGGTGGTCAGTTCAGTGCGCGCCGCGTTCACCTGCCGCATCAACCCGGCGCTCGGCAGCTCCCACGTGCCGAGGAGCTGGCCCTTGAGCTGCCCCACCCGGCCCAGCACGTTGGCCGCGGCGGCGGCCTGCGCCGCCGCCCCGCCCCCGCCGCCAAAGCCGCCGCCCGCCGGCGCGGGAACGCCCAGGCGCACGCGCACCGAGTCGAACTGCACGCGGAAGGCGCGCCACTCCTGCTTCACCGCCTCGGGTGCCGCACTCGAATCCACCTTTGGCGCCGCTCGCAGCACTTCGTCATGGAGGGTGTTGATCGGACGGGACACCTCGACCCCCCGCCGGTGGAATTCGTGGAGGTCGGCCGCGATGGCGTTGTAGCGCGCGCGATCGCCCCCCGTCAGTTGCACGGCCGGGTCCATCGTGAGGCGCAGCGGCTTGGTGTCGAGCACGCGGCCATCGGCCACCAGCGCCACGGTGTAGCTGCCCGGCACCACGAGCGGGCCCTGGAGGTTGCCGCCGCCGCCAAATCCGCCGCCACCCCCGCCTCCGCCCCCGCCACCACCGCCGGCTGCGGTCGTGTCAGGGGGCGGGCACGGGCTCTCCGCCTTGTAGCCGACGGGGGGGAGCGGTTCGGGGATGCCGGGAATCGGGCGACGCCCGCCAGCTGCACCGCCGGGGCCGCCGCCCGGTGCACCGGCGCCACCAGGTCCGCCGGGGCCGCCGGCCGGGCGTCGCGGCGGGAGCGGCGTGATGGGAGACACCCGCTGGTCCCAGCACATCATCTGCAGCCCCGCCTTGTTGCGGCTGTCGGGAATAACGAGTTCGCGCACCACGCGCCCGCTGGCGTCGCTGATGCGCAGCCGGCCGTTGGTGATCGGTGCCTTGAGGAAGAGCGGGATCACCGCCTCGTCCGGTGGATTCTCGCCGGTGAAGAACTGGTGCCCCCAGAACTCGTCGTTGCGGTCGTCCTTGTACTTCCACTGCAGGGTGAAGCCGGGGGTCACGAGCGCGGCGTCGCGGTCCCGGATCGACGCGTACTCCTGGATGGGCTCGAGATGGTCGAGGATCCAGAGCGCGCGCCCGTGCGTGGCGACGAGCAGCGCATTGTCGCGCGGGTGGATGGTGAGCTCGTCGATGCGGACGGTGGGAAGGTTGGCCTTGAGGCGCCGCCAGCTCGCCCCACGGTCGAGCGTCACGAACAGCCCGGTCTCCGTTCCCACGTACAGCACGTCGCGGTTGCGCGTGTCCTCGGTGACGGTGCGGACGTTCTCGCCCGCGAGGCCGTTCACGATCGCGCGGAACGTCGCGCCGAAGTCGGTGCTCACCCAGAGGTACGGCTCGTAGTCGTTCTGCCGGTGGTTGTCGACGGCGACGTACACGGTGGCGGCGTCGAAGCGCGACGGCACCACGCGCGACACGAAGGCGTGCCCCGCCGGGAAGCCGGGGAGGTTCCTCGTGATCTCCTGCCAGCTGCGCCCGTTGTCGCGTGACATGCTCACGGTGCCGTCATCGGTGCCGGCGTAGAACACGCCCGCCTGGCGCGGTGACTCCGCCAGCGCGACGATCGCCGGCCATTGCGAGATGCCGTCGTTGCGCGCGATGCGGATGTCGCTCCCCTTGAGCCCCATCGTGGTGATGCTGTCACGACTGGCGTTCTTCGTGAGGTCCGGGCTGATCGCCTCCCACGAGTCCCCGCGGTCGCGCGAGCGGAAGACCCGGTTGGCCGCCGCCAGCAGCACGCCGCCGTCGTTTGGCGACTGCATGAGCGGCGTGTCCCAGTGGAAGCGGAACTGTTCGCCGCGCGCCGCATTCACGGTGTTGAACGCCGTGGGACGGATGCTGCGCACCTCGCCCGTGGTGATGTTGCGCCTGACGATGTTGCCGTCCTGCGACTCGGTGTAGACGATGTTGGGGTTTCGCACGTCGGGGATGGCGACGAAGCCGTCGCCCCCCAGGATCTGGAACCAGTCGTGGTTCATGATCCCGCGCCCGAAGCGCGAGGCGCTGGGGCCGCACCAGTTGTAGTTGTCCTGCATCCCCCCGCACACGTTGTACGGAATGGCCATGTCGTAGCTCACGTGGTAGAAGAGCCCGACGGGGAGGTTGGGGAGGAAGGTCCAGGTGCGGCTCATGTCGTACGAGACGGCGAGCCCGCCATCGTTGCCGGTGAGGATGTGGTTGGGGTTGGCGGGATTGATCCAGATGCCGTGCACGTCGTCGTGCGTCACGAGCGCCGCGTCGGTCTCGAAGGTGCGGCCCCCGTCCACCGACATGTGCAGCCCCACCCCGCCCAGATAGACGCGTTCGGGGCTGGTGGGATCGATGCGGAGCTGCGAGAAGTACATCGGGCGCGGGTTGGTGCCGCTGGTGCGCCGCCACGTCTGCCCGCCGTCATCGGAGCGATAGACGCCGGTGGGCCCCTGTGCCTGCCCCTGCCCGCCAGCTGCCATGCCGCCCGCCGGCGGCCCGCCCCCACCCTGCCCGGGTCCGCCCTGTCCCGGCCCCTCGATCATCGCGTAGACGATGCGCGAGCTCTGGCGGTAGATGTCCAGCGCGATGCGCCCCAGCGGCCCCGCAGGCAGCCCGTTCCCCTCGAGCTTCGTCCAGCTGTCGCCGGCGTCGGTGGAGCGCCAGATCGCGCTCCCCGGGCCGCCGCCGTTCATGCAACAGGCGGTGCGGCGCCGCTGGTAGCTCGACGCATACATCACGTTAGGCTCCGAGAGCGAGACGGCCAGGTCATTGGCCCCCGTGTCGTCATCGAGCGTGAGGACGCGCTTCCACGTCTTGCCGCCGTCGGTCGTCTTGTAGACGCCGCGCTCGCCCCCTGGGCCGAAGAGCGGCCCGGTGGCTGCCACCAGGACGATGTCGTTGTTGGTGGGATGGATGACGATGCGGTTGATGTGCTTCGACTGCGCGAGCCCCATCAGCGCGAACGTCTTGCCGCCGTCGGTCGACTTCCAGACGCCGCCCCCCCACGACGTGCTCTGCCGGTTGTTGGACTCACCGGCCCCCGCCCAAACCAGGTCGGGGTTGATCTGCGACACCGCCACGTCACCGATGGCGATGAGCCCCTGGTCCTGGAAGAGCGGCTCGAAGGTCGCGCCGTTGCTGGTGGTCTTCCACACGCCGCCGTGTGCCGTCCCCACGTAATAGATGGCGGGATTGGCCTCGTAGACGGCCAGGTCGGCAATGCGGCCGGACATCGTGGCCGGGCCGATGGAGCGGAAGTGGAGCCGCTCGAACTCGGGGGCGAGCTGGCCGTTGGCCTGGGCGTGCCCCGAGGCGCACGGCGCCACAAGGGCGCACGACGCGAGGACGAGGGGTGCGAGGAGACGTGCGTGCGACATCGGAATGGGGGATCGGGGGCGGGTGAGGCGCTAATACTGCACGGCCGGCGCGACGGCCGCCACGCATCACCTTGCCGACGACGCCCCCGGCAGCTCCTCCCGCCAGTGCTCCTCCTCCACCACCAGCCGCCCCGCGTTCGCCCCCCCGCACGCTGCACCATCAGGAACCGCCGCCAGTCGGCGGCGACGTCGTACGTGCGGCGCGACAGCGCCAGCTGCACGGCGTCCGGTGCGTGGTGCACGGTGTGCGGCAGCTGCACGGTGAAGTTGGGCCCCGTCGCCGCGTTCACCGAGACGATCGGCGAACGAATGTCGACGCGGGCGATTTCGTCGCGCCCGCCACCGTGCGCCCACATCTCCGGTTCGAATGGCGCCACCCACCGTGGCGGTGGCGCAGAGCGAGAACCGGGCGAACGCGCAGGAACGCTGCCGCCCGCGGCGAAGCGGCGCCAGCCGCACGGAAGCCCGGAGCGCTCCTCCCGGATACGGTCTCCGTCCCCTTGTCCCACCGGCCGTCGCTATCCGGACGGGGCGGGGTATCTTCTCCCCGCGGGCGGTGGCATCTCCCGTCTCCCGTGTCCCCTCACCACAGGTGCACCATGCACACCCGAGTGTTCGTCCTGGCCGCAGCGCTCGTCGTTGCCGCGCCCCTCACCACGCCGCTTGCCGCGCAGGCCGCCCCGAGCTGGATGGGCGAGATGCACCGCGACGTGAATCAGGCCCAGAAGAAGATGATCGACCTGGCCAACGCCATCCCCGAGAGCGCATACAGCTGGCGCCCGAGCGCGGGGACGAGAACGGTGGGCGAGGTGCTGCTGCACGTCGCATCGGACAACTACTACATCCCCATCGCGATGGGGAAGCCGGCGCCCGCGGCGAGCGGCATCACCTCCGACATCAAGACGGTCGGGGCGTACGAGAGCCGCAAGCTCACCAAGGCGCAGATCGTCGCCGAGCTCGAGGCTTCGTACAAGCACCTGCACGAGGGGATGGGGCTCACCACCGACGCCAACGCGTCGGAGACGATCAAGTTCTTCGGGCAGGACTGGTCGCGCATGCGCGCGATGACGCTCACCGTCACGCACCTGCACGAGCACCTGGGACAGCTGATCGCCTATGCGCGCAGCAACAACGTGAAGCCGCCCTGGAGCCAGTAGCAGCTGGCGGACGCCGTGGGGCCGCTGGCCGCTGCTCGCCAGCCGCCCCACGGTCGACGCTGCTGTCGTCCGTCAGGAGTACCTCGCCCAGGCGGCCTCGTCGAAACGAGGCGAGGCGCCCCCGTCAGATACCCCCCGCCTTGCGCCGTGCCTCGGCGCGTTGCGCTTCGCCGGCATGGATGGCGACTTCCACCCGGCGGTTCTGCTGGCGGCCAGCATCGGTGCTGTTGGCGGCCAGCGGTTCAGACTCGCCCAGCCCCATCGTGCGAATGCGCGTCCGCTCCACGCCGGCGCTCACCAGCGCGCTTGCCGACGCAGCGGCGCGACGTTCCGACAGCGCGCGGTTGTACGCCTCGGTGCCGACGCTGTCGGTGTGCCCCACGATGAGCAGCTCCGACCCGGGATAGTTGTTGAGCGACGCGGCCAGCGTGCGCAGGTTCTGCGCGGCGGAGCCCTGTACCACGTCGGAGTCGAAGCCGAACAGGATGCCCGAGTCGAAGGTCACCTGGATCCCCTCGCCCACGCGCTCCACCTTGGCGCCCGGGATGTTCTGCTGCAGCTCCTTGGCTTGCTGATCCATCTGGTGTCCGATGATCGCCCCCGCGGCGCCTCCCACCACGGCGCCGATGATCGCGCCCTTGGCGGTCGAGCCGTTGTGCTTGCCGATCACGCCCCCCACCGCGGCGCCGACGCCAGCCCCCACCGCGGCGCCCGTGTCGCGGCGCTTCCATGAGGCGCAGGAGGCGAGCGTGGCGATCACGGCGGGAACGAGCAGCAGTCCGGTGCGGGACAATTGGTATCGGGTCATTGTCGAGTCGGTGTTGGAGATAGGGACGGGCGGGACGCCGGCAAACAGCGCGTCACCCTCGCCGGTGTGCATACCCCGCAGCGCCGTGGCCGGATGTTGCTCCTGGCGGTTGGTGACGCATGTCACTCCCGTGGCGTGCGCCACCGCCGTGCACCGGCACCATTTGCCGCGCGGCAGGAACTTCGACCCGCTGCTTCGCTATGAAAGGGGACCCGCCGCGCACGCCGCGCGCGTGGCCTGCATTCTTCTACTGGAGGTTCGGCCCATGCTCTCCACCATCGCCCTGGTGTTGATCGTGCTCTGGCTGCTCGGCCTGGTCTCATCCTATACGATCGGTGGCTTCATCCACGTCCTGCTCGTGGTGGCCATCATCATGTTCCTCGTGCGCATCATCCAGGGGCGGCGCCCGATCTAGCGCGCCGAACCGTCTCCCGTCGCACCACCGCTCCGCTCCACGCAGCGGCGCGTGGCGCCGACCGCCGCACCATCCGGTCCGGGCACCTTGAGCGGGCGAGTGAGGCGAACACTTCCGGCGCGGGCGCCCCGGTGCCAGCTTCGCGGCGTTCCCCATCCTGGGCACCCGCCCCCGCGCCGGTGCTCGCCTCCCGCTCCCCGGCTCCGGAACTCCCGTGCATCCCGCCACGCGCGCCGCGCGCGCCACGTTGCTGCTCGTCCTCACGCTCACCCCCGCCGGCGTGGCGCAGGCACAGGCGCCTGCCGCCCCCCGCCTCGCCTCTTCGGTCGCGGCGACGCTCGACTCGCTCTTCGTCCCCATGTCGCACGCCGGCACGCCCGGCTGCGCCGTCGGCGTCTTCCAGAACGGGGCGATGACCTATGCGCGCGGCTTCGGCTTCGCCAACCTGAACCACGGCGTCCCGATCACCACCACCACCCGCTTCACGGTGGGCTCGGTGTCGAAGCAGTTCACCGCAGCCTCCATCGCCCTCCTGGTGCGCGCCGGCAAGCTCTCGTTGGACGACGACGTGCGGAAGCACATTCCCGAGATGAACCCCACGCCCACGCCGGTGAAGGTGCGCCACCTGGTGCACCACACCAGCGGACTGCGCGACTTCTGGGAGCTGGTGGGGCTGGCCGGGGTGCGCTACGACGACGGCTACACGTCCGACGACATGCTCGCCCTGGCCGCCCGGCAGAAGGGGCTCAATTTCCCGCCGGGGTCGGAGTACCGCTACAGCAACACGGGGTACCTGGCGATGGCGGTCATCGTGCAGCGCGTGTCGGGGCAGTCGCTCCGGCGCTTTGCCGACTCGGCGATCTTCAAGCCGTTAGGCATGCACCAGACGATGTTCCTGGACGACCACACCGAGGTCGTCGCCGACCGCGCGATGGCCTACTCGCCGGTGGCGGGGAGCGCCGACCGCTGGAAGATCGACGTCTGGAACAACGACATCGTGGGCCAGGGCGGCATCGTCAC
Source organism: uncultured Gemmatimonadaceae bacterium (assembly GCA_964626245.1). Taxonomy (GTDB): domain Bacteria; phylum Gemmatimonadota; class Gemmatimonadetes; order Gemmatimonadales; family Gemmatimonadaceae; genus SCN-70-22. The sequence continues at coordinate 5,906 of CAZVDJ010000035.1, read as the reverse complement.
GACGCTGGCCGACCTCCAGAAGTGGGACGAGAACTTCTACACGGGGGCGCTGGGAGGGCGCGACTTCCTGGAGCTGCTGCACCAGGTGGAGCCGCTTACGTCGGGGGCGGGGAACAACTACGCCTTCGGCCTCAGCGTCGGGTCGTACCGTGGCGCCAGACTGGTGGAGCACACTGGCGGAACCGGCGGTTACCGCGCGGCACTCTACCGCTTTCCCGACCAGCACACGTCGTTCGCGATGATGTGCAACCGCAGCACGGTCAACACGTCGCAGCTGTCGCTGCGCATGGCCGACGTGGTGCTGCGCGAGTCGCTGGGGGCGCGCGCGGTGCTCGGCGCCACTCCTGGCGAGGAAGGGAGCCGCCCCGCCTCGCCTGGTGCACCGCGCCCGCAGGAGCACGCCGCGATTGCCGGCCAGTACGCCAGCTCCGAGCTGATGGGCGCGGTGTACCAGGTCAGCGTCGCCGCCGATGGCACGGTGCAGCTGACGAGGCCGCGTGCCGCGCCCGCCGCGCTCACGACGCTCACGACGGCGCTTGCGTATGGAAGCGGCGGCCTGACACTCACCTTCGACGCGCCAGTTCGGGGGAAGTCGCCGGGCTTCCGCCTGGACGCCAATCGCGTGCAGAACATCCGGTTCGAGCGCGTGCGGTAGCCGCGCGCGCAGCTCCGCGCGCCGTGCGTGATCCCGGCGCGCGGAGCCGAAGCCGCGTGATCCTGCCCTAGAAGCTCAGGTCAGCGATCCGCCGCCGTACCACCACCTGCTTGGTCGTGGCCAGGGGCGCACCCTTTGCCAGGACCTTGGCATTGCCCTCGGCGCCGAGGGCGGCGAGCAGCGGGCTTCCACCGTCGATGTCGGCAAACTTCGCGTAGTGTGTCGTCTCGGTGAACTCACCGGACAAGGCGCCGACTCCGCGGAAGGACAGGGTGCTTCCGGCAATCGTCCCCGATGCCTTGGCCTTCTGCATGGCGGGGAGGATGTCCGTGCGGTAGTAGGTCAGGAACTCCTGCATCTTCCCAGGCTGCACCACGCGAATGGCCGTGCGCCAGATGGGCCCGTCGGTGGACGGAATGCTCAGGCTGTCCCGCCGGTTCACCATGTAGGTCTGCTGCGTCAGGATGCACTTGCGAAGCTTGGCGTTGAGCCGGGCTGCCCCATCCGTTCCCAGGGCGCGCACGAGCGGAGCGTCGCCATCCATCAGTTCCCAGCGCGGGAACGGCGTGATGACCAGGTACTCGAACGAGTTGCCGACCGCCGTGACGAGCGTGGTGCGCGAGGCGATCCCCGCCTTCTTCTGCGCCGGGATCACCTCGTTGCGCTGCAGGTCGATCCACTCGTTCACCATGTCGGGATGCAGGCGGACGAGTTGCACGTACGACCGACTGACGCCCGGCGCCGGTCCCGGGGGTTGCGCGCCGCCCAGGGTTGGGGCAGAGAGGAAAAGCAGGAGGGCGACGGAGGCTGCGGGGAGCGGGTGGGACACGCGCATGTTGCGACACCTCGGGTAGGGGGAGGGGCCAGCACATCGTCGAGGCCTGCGTGCCACACGGGAGGACGTCACCGCGACGCAGGAGCGCCTAATAGAGCGTGGCAGGAAGAGCGCCGCAAGGGGCGCGCGTGCGCTCCTGCCGTACCGCGCGCCTGCGTTCCTGCGACCGGCCGTTGGGTCCTAGGGGCGCCCGACGGCCTCCGCCAAGGCGCTACAGCGCGTGGTACCGAGCCGCCTTCGCGCGCAGGCGCTCGACCTGCGGGCCCCGCCCCTCGACCTCCGCCGCCCCGGCCAGCAGCTCCACGCATCTGGCAATCGCCGCGTAGTCACCCACGGCGCGATGCTGCTGTGCGGCGAGGATGGCGTAGACGCGCACGATCGTCGTCTCGCGACGGGCCAGGCTGGCCTGTCCCAGGCGTTCGGTCCGGCTGGCGATGTCCAGTCCCGCGTCACCGCCCTGCAACACCCGATGGAACGGGAGCTCGGTGGCCAGCGGAGGATCGGGCGACTCGTACCACTCGGCGACGAGCGTCAGCATCGACACCAGGCGCCGGCTCCACGGGTCGCCGAGCGGTTCGAAGGCGCGAATGCCGGCGCGACAGCCCTGCACGGCGGCCGCCGCGTCGGGAGGCGCCTGGAGCACGCGAAGCTTTGGCAGGAGCGAGGCGCGCACGCGCGGGTCGAAGGTGCCACGCGCGACCATCGCCGAGGCACAGGCGGCGCCGGCGCTCACCATGTCACCGAGCCCCCAGTGTGCCCACGCTTGCACGAGGCAAGCCGTCGCCACGTCTTGCGACCGCAGGAGCGACCGCGCCCAGCGCTCATGGCCACGCGCCACCGCCAGACCGCGCTCGAAACGCTGGCTGTTGCAGAGCCGTGCGGCCAGCTGCTCGAACGCCTCCGAGAGTCTGCCGTCATCGCGCGACGCCTCGGCGCGCATGAGCGCCTCGCGCACCGCGCGTTCCCCGGCATCCGGCACCAGCTTCTGCAGCTGACGGAGTTCGGGCACGTGCCCGTCCCGGCGCGCGGCCAGCTCGACGTCCAGCTGCTCCACCAGCTGGCGCACGCCGTGCGACGCCTCGATGGCGAAACGGCCGCGGAGCTGCGCCAGCCGTTCGTGCGCGGCATCGTACTCGCCGAGCAGGAGGAGGAGCGACGCCTGGTTCGCCGCACACTCGTTGGCGGTGTCCAGGTTGCCGAACAGCAGGGCCGCCGCCTCGCAGGTGGCGAGGCGGCCAAGCCCTTCGTCCACCGCCCCGTCGTGCCGCAAGACCCAGCGCGAGTACACGGCATACGTGTGCACCAGGCTCAGGCCCGACAGCGACAACTCGCCGTGATCCAGCGACCGCTCCAGCGCGGGGCCGGTGCCGGTGGGATCCGGACGCGCCACGAAGCTGTTGGCCACGTTCGACCAGCACCCCGCCAGCAGGCGGTGCAGGTCTTCCTCCACCGTCTCCGCGATCATTGGCCACGCATGAACGAGCGACCCCTCGAACGGACGGGGTGCCTCGACGTCGGGAACGAGCCCGGCTCGCCGTCGCTGCGCCACCTGCGCGCACGTCTCTCGCCAGGACGCGAGTTGCCGATCGCGCACCGCGATCTCCCGGTGCATCCAGGAGAGCGCGCCATCCCCGTCGCCGCGCGCGTCGGCGGCAAAGGCGATCTGCCGTAGCGCCAGCCCCTCGATGATCGGGTCGGCCGGCGGGCGCTCGTCGACCTCGCGCGCGAGGGCGGCGCGAATGGCATCCGCATCCTCGTCGCGCCCCAGGTCGAGCGCCATGCGCAGGAGTACCGCAAGCGCGCCGGCCGCTCCCACCTTTTCCATGAAGCCGGCGATTCGCGCGCGGTACGCCCCGACTTCACCATCACTCACGGTGACCGTCGAGCCGGTTGTCGGGGGCGACGGTGTCCCGAGGCACCGCTCGAGGAGCCGGGGGAGCGTCTCCTCGAGGAACTCCCGCGTTCCCGCGTTCGGGAGCACCGTCTCCTGCACCCGCGGCGTAGGAGGGGCGCTCGGCAGGTGCACCCAGGTGAGCCCGAACGGCGACTCGCGCGCCGCCGCGAGGGCGAGGTAGTCGTCGCGGAACTCGAGGTCAGCGCCACCATAGCCCACCACCAGCACGTGGTGATCGGCGAACAGTGTGGCGAGGGATGTCCGGACGGCGGGCGGCAGCCCCCGCACCTTCTGGCCCACGGTGTCGACGAACGACGCCCGCCCCGCGGCCGATCCGTGCACCTTGTACAGGACGCAGCGCTCGCCGGGGGTCGCCGCCGAGATCTCGCGCGCCGTGGCCGCCACCTGCAACGGCACCCCCTGCTCGGCAAAGGCCCGCTCGATCAGCGTATCGAAGTTGGTGGTCACGAGTGCGCGCAGCCGTCCTTCGCGCGCGAGCTGCGCGAGGGCGTGGTGATTGGCGTTGGGGGCCGCCCCGTCGAGCGCGTCGAGCACCGGGAAGTACAACTCGCCCCCGATGATCTTGTCGACGTACTCCGACAGCCCCTTCGCCCCGACGTCGTCCAGCCGTAGTCGTGCAATCGCCTGGTGCGCCGGGTCCGTGGCGGAGAGTGCGGCGCGCGCGGTCGCTCGGGCCTGGTCCAGGAGCGCCTCGCAGAAGCCCATCCAGTCCGGAAGCGAGGCCGGCGGGAGCATCGAGACCCCCGCTCCGGCGAGCACGACGAGTCGTCGTGTCTCGAGCGCGCGGCGAAGCGCTGGCGGAAGGGGCGGAGGAAGAGGCGGGGCGGCGGCGGAGACGCGCACGATGGACCTCGACGAGGATGGGACGACCCGGGCGCGACCGTTCCCAACGTGCGTGCGCCGGCGGGCGGCGTCCAGCGGCCCGCCTTGGACGCCCCCGTCGAGCCACGCGCGGCTGATGGCGGTCGATTGCGGCCGACGGAGGGGAGGGCAAGGGGGCCGTGATGCTAGGTGCGGGACGTCTCGCGCGTCCTACGGGCGCCGGCGCCCGCTGGCTGCACGGGATGGGAGCGCGCCCGCCTGACGAGTGCATTCCATCGTTGGCAGCCGCGGCCATAACGATCGTCAAGGTCCGGCGATCTGTGCGCCAGGTGCCTGCACGGCGCGTGGCGCGTGCATAGTTTCCGGCGTCGTGCGCATCACGACCATGGCAACCCACGGCTCACCCCTCACACGAGATCGCGGAGCATCATGACACGCTTCCCTCGTCGGTTCGGCCTGCGCCGCGCCTGGCGTCCCCCCACGGGGCGCCCGCTCGCCATCCTCGCCGCGTCGGCCCAGCTCCTCGTCCTCGCCGCCTGCGGCGAGACGGGGGTCAGCGAACCCCTCGCCCCCAGCACCGTCGCCGCCATCGCCGGTAACACGCAGAGCGGCACGGCGGGACAGGCGCTCGCCAATCCCATCCAGGTGCGCGTGACCGGGAGCGATGGCCAGCCGCTGGCTGGCGCGCAAGTCACCTTTAGCGTCACCACCGGCGGCGGTTCGGTGGACCCGGCCAACGCCACCACCGACGCCAACGGCATCGCCAGCACTCGCTGGACGCTGGGCACGACCGCCGGGAACAACGTCCTCACCGCCACCGCCGGCAGCGCCTCCGTGACCGTTGCCGCTGCCGGCACGGCGGGCAGGGCCGCGAGCGTGGCGGCGACCGCGGGCAACAACCAGTCCGTTGGCGTGAACAGCCCGGTCCCGGTTGCGCCGTCCGTGCGGGTAACGGACGCCAACGGCAATCCGGTGGCCAACGTTGCCGTCACCTTTGCCGTCGCCTCCGGCGGCGGAACGATCACCGGCGCGCTGCCACGCACGAATGCGCAGGGCGTGGCCGCCGTCAGCACATGGGTGCTTGGCCCCACGGCCGGTGCGCAGACGTTGAGCGCGCGCGTCGAGGAGAGCGGCATCGCCAACAACCCCATCCTCTTCACCGCCACTGCCATCGCGGGCCAGGCCTCGGTCGTGACCGCCGCGTCGGCCACGACGCAGACGGGGACCGTGGGAACGCCGGTCGCGGCACCGCCGAGCGTGCGGGTGACCGATGCCGCCGGCAATCCGGTGCCGAACGTGCAGGTCCTGTTCAGTGTCACCCTGGGCAATGGCCAGGTGAGCGGCAACAGCCAGGTCACCAACGCGCAGGGGATCGCCACCGTCGGCGGCTGGACGCTGGGACCGGTGGCCGGCGCACAGGAGATGACGGTGACGGTCGCCAGCGCCAATGCCGTGGTCTTCCGTGCCACGGCCGCCGCCGGCGCCGCGGCGCAGATGCAGATCTCCGCGGGCAACAACCAGCGCGCGCAGACGACGCGCCCGGTGGCGATCGCCCCGTCGGTCGTGGTGCGTGACGCGCTGGGCAACGGCGTGGCGGGCGTGACGGTCACGTTCAGCGTCGCCTCGGGCGGCGGGAGCGTGGTGGGCGCGCGCCAGGTCACCGATGCCAGCGGCATCGC
>CAZVDJ010000034.1:0-16246 GCA_964626245.1 uncultured Gemmatimonadaceae bacterium | reverse complement strand
CGCCGTGGTGCTGCTGCCCGCGATCCCGTCTGCCGTCACCATGGGGCACGACATCCGGGTCCACGCCGGTGGAGACGCGGCAGCGTGGGGGCGGCTCGGTGAGTTGATCATCCTCATGGCCGTGGTCCCGGTGATCTGCGTGGCCGGCGGTGCGCTGCTCGCCGCCGCGATCGTGCTCGCCACGTACGGCTGGGCCAGCCCTGTTGCGTTGGCGCAAGTGCGACGCGAGCCATGGTACGCCCCGCTCTTCCGGCCACGCACCCGGGAGGAGACGCTCCTGCGGCTCTACGTCTCGCTGGGCTCGATGGTGGTGGTGGGTGTGCTCTGGTTGCTGGGCGTGCGACCAGGCAGCTGACGGCGCGCGCGGCGAGGAGCGGTTCAGCGAGGGGTTTCCGACTTCCTCAGGTTGAAGGCGCTCGTGGCCGGCGTGCACCCGTCGGCCGCGCGCCGTTCCGCTCCGCGAAGTAGGCCCGCGCCACCCCCGTCGCGATGATCGCCGGTGCGGCGCCATCGCCGTTGGTGAGCACGATGACGGTCAGGCTGTCGTCGGGAAATCGCGCCATTTCCGCGCGGAAGCCGGGAAGCGAGCCGCCGTGCGACACACCGCGGTGTCCATCGAGGGAGTCGAGTTCCCACCCGAAGCCGTACGCGTGCGCCCTGCCATCGCTCAGCCGCACGGGCGTCCACATCGCCTCGCGGCTCGCGCGGGTGAGCCCGTCGTCGCGGTAGAGCGCGGCATCCCACTTTGCGAGATCGAGCACCGAGGAGATGAACGCACCACTCGGCCGCAGCGCCACGAACTGCTGCGCGGCGACGAACTGCTCGCCGCGCCACGCGTAGCCGACGGCGGCGCGGGGAACGGCCTCGTGCGTCGTAGTGCGCGTCGACGTCATCCCTAATGGCGCAAAGATGCGCCGCGTGAAGAACGCATCCCACGGCACGCCGGAGGTGCGCGCGATGATGTCGGCGAGCGCGAAGTAGCAGACGTTGCAGTACTGCCACCTGGAACCCGTGGGGAACTGCAGCGGCGCGCCGTAGGCGGACTGCACGACGACGCTGTCGGGCCTGGTGGCAAGGGGGCTGAAGGCCGGCCCCTCGCGAATCACCCCCGAGGTGTGCGTCAGGAAGTGACGCAGCGTGATCCCGCCCCATGTGCCCGGCGTTCCCGCGAGGTGTTTCGAGACCAGGTCGTCCACGGAGAGCTTCCCCTCCTGCGCAAGCAGCATGATGCCGCTCGCCAGGAACTGCTTGCTCACCGAACCGATCTTGAAGACGGTTTCCGGCGTCACCGGCTCCCGTCGATCGACGTCGGCGAGCCCGTATCCCTTGGCCTTCACCACCGTTCCACCCCGCACCACCGCGAGCGACAGGCCGGGGATGTGCTGTCGGCTCATCTCCGCCTCGACAAAGGCATCCACGCTGTCCGGCGTGCCGGGCGAACGAGTGGCGGGCGACGCCTGCGCGGTCTGCAGGAGTGCGACGACGGCAAGGACGGGGCTGAACACGGGCACCTCCGGAGGGTTGTGGCGGTGGGGGCAGACGGAAGTATGCGCGCCCTACATGCGCACGTATCCGCACCCTGCATTCTGTGCGCGCGCCAGCCCGAAGATCCCCGAGGGGACGGCGAATGCGCCGGGCACGAATCCGCTGCGGAGATCCGCGTGCACGTCCGCCGCCGGCCGCCCGGCCTTGGTCGCCAGGCGGTTCGACAGGTGTCCCAGCGCAAAGTCGCACACCAGGATGATCGCACTGGCCTCGATCAGGTCGGTGAGCGTCGGCAGCACGATTCCCGGCGCCGGGCTGGGCGCTCGATAGAGGTAGGGATTGCGCGTGGCGGGCTGTTGCGTCGCGTGGTCCTTGATGCCGTACTCGGTCCCCAGGTTGTAGCGCGCCCAGAGCTGATCGTTCAGCGCAACGGGTACCGCCGTCGTGCGGATGTTGAGCACGACGCGAGCCGAGTATGGCTGTCCCGCATACACGACCCTGCAGTTGTCCAGGTACCGCGACGCGATCTGCAGGACGATGGAGTCGGCCGGATCGCCGTGTGACGGCCAATCGAAGACCGCCTTGTCGGTCGCGGTCTTCAGCGGATCGAGCCACGAGAGGTCCCACGGTGCAGTGCCGTCACTCGAGGGTGAGCGCGGTGCAGCTGCCGGCGGCACCTGGGGGATGGCGATGCCAAGGGCGGCACCCGACGCGAAACGCCCCACGTCGGTGACGAACTCGCGTCGGGTGGCGGTGCCTGGGTCGCGGGTCATGGGTAACGCTCCACTGAGGGTGTCTGGCAGCTGCCGAACGGTCAGCAGGTGGGACACTGGCGGCGGCACGGCTGGTTGCAGCGACGGATCAGGCGACATCGCCGGCCAATCGAAGGGTGCGAAGGTTCGCTTCCAGCTCGTCAATCGATCGCCACGGGAGGATGACGGAGTTGGCGCGGTCGTCCGGTGGATTGGAGGGCAGCTCGTCGGACCAGCCGCCACAACCAACCAGTGGAAGCAGCGGGCGATGGTGCAGCCACGCCAGGTGGACCTCGGACTTGGTGCCGGCACGCCCCCCGATGACGATACAGGCATCGCCCGCGAGAGCCATGAGCAGATTGCGGGCATCCCCCATCCCGCAGGGCACGACGACGGTGGCGGGCCAATCCGGCGCAGGCATCTGAGCGGGCGGGACGATGCTCAGGACCAACCCCTTCGCCTGCACGGCGCGTTCGGCGGCCACCCGGGTGGCCGGACTGCCGCACCCACTCACGACCGTGATCCCGAGGCGAGCCAACGCCTCTCCCGCCTGGCCGGCGAGCGTGAAGGCGGGTGAACCCGGCTCGGCGCTTCCGAGTACGCAGACTTGCGGCTTGCGATGCGACGCGATCATGGTGGGAAGGAGGGTTGCGCTGGCCTATCGAACCGTGACGATCACGCTCGCCGTCGCCGGGTTCATCTGCCCCGGGGCCCACGCCCGCACGGTCACCGTCGCTGTCCCCGGCCCGCTCCCCGTCACCACGCCGCTGGACGAAATGAATGCGACGCCGCTGCCCACGATCGACCAGACGATGGTGTAGCCCGCGGGCGCGAGCTGTACCCCCGGCGCGCCGCCGAACAGCGTGACCGCCAGCGGCAACGCCTCGCCCACGCCCAGCGTGAGCGCCGCTGGGGCGACCGACACCGACGCGACCGGGATCATCGACACGCCGACGGTGGCCGCCGCCTGCACGCCGTCGATGCCGGCGCGTATCACGACGCTCCCCGGCGCCACGGCGCGCACCACACCCAGCGAGTCCACGGTGGCCACCGCCGGCTGGGCGGAGCTCCACACCGCCCGTCGCCCCGAGATGGCGGTCCCCAGCGAATCGTGCGGCGTCGCCGTCAGCTGCACGCTGCTCCCCGCGCTGACCTGCGCGGTGGCCGGGCTCACCGTGAGCGACGCGACGGGAATGGGGTTCACGGTCACCTGCGCCGTTCCCACCTTTCCCTCGCTCGTGGCGGTGATCGCGACGGTCCCGGGCGCCAGCGCGCTCACGACCCCGGCACCGCTCACCGTGGCCAGCGGCGGCGAGGCCGAGGCCCAGGTGATGGTGCGCCCGGTGAGGGACAGCGGGCGCCCGACGGAATCCGCCAGCTGCACGGTCAGTTGCGCCGTGCGCGTGGGGTGAAGGGCGATCGTGCCCGGGGACACGGTCACCGTGGCCACGCGAATGGGGATCACCGTCACCGTCGTCGTCCCCGTGATGCCGTCGCTGGTGGCCGAGATCGTCACGCGCCCGGGAGCCACCCCTGTCACCCGACCGCTGGCCGAGATGGTGGCCAGCGCCGGGTTGCTGCTCACCCACGTGGCCACCGTGCTGGCGACCGGCCGTCCGAGTCGGTCGGTGATGGCTGCCGTCAGCTGCAGCGACGCCCCGGCCTCGACGCTCTGCGCCGCCGGCGTGATGGTCACCCGGTGCACCGTCACCGGGACGACAGTCATCGGGACACTCGCGCGCGCCCCCTCGCTCGACGCCACCATGACCGCCGTTCCCGGCGCGATGGCCGTGACGACGCCTGCGGTGTCGATGGTGGCCACCGCCGGGGCGCCGCCAATCCAGGCCACCGCTCGCCCGGTGAGCGTACGCCCCTGCGCGTCCAACGTGCGCGCCGTGAGGCGCAACGTCTCCCCGGGGAGGAGCGTGGCGCTGGCCGGCGTGATCGCAATGCTGGCCACGGGGATCACCGGCACCGTCACCACCGCGCTCCCCGACCGCCCGCCACTGCTGGCGGTGATGCGAGCCGTTCCCGGCGCCACCGCCGTCACCACGCCCGTCGCGGCAATCACGGTCGCGACGCTCGTCCGATCGCTCGCCCAGGTCACGGTGCGCCCGTTGAGGACGGCACCGGTGGAATCGGCGACGCGCGCCACCAGCGGCGCGGTCTGGCCCACGACGATCGTCTCCGTGGCGGGGCTCACCGTTACGGTCGCCACCGGCACGAGCGACACGGTGACCGCGCTGGTGGCCGAGCGCCCCTCGCTGGTCGCGGTGATCGTCGCGGTTCCGGGGGCGAGTCCCACGACTGCTCCGGTCGATGAAACCGTCGCCACCGTGGGAGCGCTCGTGCTCCACGCCACGACGCGCCCGGTGAGCGTTCGCCCGGCCGAGTCGCGCGTGAGCGCCGTGAGCGTCGAGGTGGCCCCTTGCCGCAGCGCCAGGGTGGCAGGGGTCACGCTCACGCTGGCCACCGGGATCGGCTGCACCGTCACCACCGCGGTCCCGCTCACACCACCCGAGGCGGCCGTGATGGTCGCCGCGCCGGCGCTGACGCCCGCGACGGTTCCCGTGGCTCCGACAGTGGCGACGGCCGCTGCCGACGTCGTCCACGTCACCGGCCGCCCGCTGAGCGGACCGCCCGACGCGTCCAGGAGTTGCACCTGCAGGGTCGTCGACTGGCCCACGCGAACGGTCGAGGTGCCCGGCGTGACGCGCACCAACGCCACCGGACGCGCCGTCACGGTGACCGGGACCACCACCGACCGGCCGTTGCTGCTGGCGGCAACCTGCGCGCTGCCCGGGGCAATCGCGGTCACCGTCCCCGCCTGCGAGACGCTGAGCACGCTCGCGTCGGACACCGACCAGAAGAGCGACCGGGCCAACGGCGTCCCCGAGGCGTCGAGGGCGCGCGCCGAAATCGTGCGCGATTCGTCGACCACCAGCGCCAGCGCCGGCGGCGTCGCATCGAGGCGCGCCACGTTCCCACTCCCGGACGTCGCATCGTCGCAGCCGAGCGCTGCCAGCAGCAGCGCGGCCCCCGCGACCGTCAGACCTGGGCGACGGAAGCTCCGGACGGTCGGGTTGCGGCTGGGCATGCGCATGCAGGGAGACTGGAAAGGCAGGGCCGACGCACAATGCCCGCTCCCCTTCCGCAGGGCAAGAGGAAGGAGTGACCCCCATGTTGCGCCCGCGCGACTGCTCCCGTTCCCCCTACCACCGTACCCTCACCCCCACCCGTGCCGGCCCCATCACCATCCCCACCTGCTTCGGCCAGTGCAACCGCTCCCAGCGCTCCTTCCCGATCAACCCGCCAAGGATCACCCCGCTCATCGCCCCCGACAGCGCGAACGCGACGGTTGCATCGAACGCATCGACGTCGTACTCGCACCCGTTGCAGTCCCCCACCCCCACCGCGAGCCCTAATACTCCGTAGATCCCCGCACCCCACAGCGCCCCCACGCCGGCACCGAGCAGGCGGCTCTTTCCCCGGCTGATCTCCAGGCGATCCATCTCCGCCAGCCGCACCAGCACGGCTTCGCCCTTGGGAGGCGACACCTTGAGCGTGTCGCCATGCCGCTCCAGCACAATGCCCGTCACCACCGCGCCAAAACGATCGGGGGCGCGAAAGCGCACGCGAACACCGGGGGTGACGTCGGCCAGCTGCGCGCTGGCCGCGGACGTCGCGACGAGCATGGAGAGCAGCAGGACCGCGCGAACGAGGGCCAGGCGCATCGGGGACACCGGGGAGAGCGGGGGGAGAACGCTGCATCACTTCCTGCCTCCAACTTCGGCCGCCGGCGCCGCGCGCCCCATCCGTCGGATGACGTAGTCATCGCGGCCTGTGGCGCTCGGCCGGGGTTCGGCTCTCGGGGAGACGCATGACCCGGTCGGCTCGTGGCAGCATGCGGCCTCGGCGGATGCGCGCTGGCGCCGACTTCCTGCGCAAGGAGGGCGCAAGGGTCTCGCGATGCGAAGGCCCGGCGTCCCCTTCCCGTGAGCCGCCCGTCTGGGCGTTGGAGGTTCCCGTGCGCATCGACCGTCCATCCCGCCTCGTCTCCACCGCCCTCCTCGTAGTGGCAGCCGCCTGCGGAGGTGGTGGTGGTGGTGACAACAACGGTGGCACCGGTCCCGGCCCTGTCTCGCAGGACTTCGACCTCACCCTCTCGGCGACCACACTCTCCGTGGAGCAGGGCGGATCGTCATCCGTCACCGCGTTAGTGGGACGAACCGGCGGCTTTGCCGGGACGGTGAACCTCTCCGCCGAGTCGGTGCCGTCGGGACTCACGGTGACCTTTGCGCCGGCGGCGGTGCCGTCGGGAACGCCGTCCACCACCGTGTCGGTATCGGCCGCCGGAACGCTCGCCCCGGGCAACTACTCGTTCACCGTGCGCGCGCAGGCCACCGGCCGCTCCGATCGCACCGGCGCCGTCTCGGTCACCGTCACGGCGCGCCCGGCAATCGCTGTCGCGCTCTCGGCCACGAGCGCCTCGGTGGCACAGGGGGCGAGCACCTCCTACACGGCCACCGTCAGCCGCACGAACTTCACCGCCGCGGTGACCATCGCCGTCACGGGGGCGCCGGCCGGCGTCACCACCACCACGAGCACCACGGGTGACGTGACCACGGTGAGCGTGGCCGTGGGTGCCACCGCGGCGCCCGGCAGCTACACGCTCACCACGACGGCCGGTGGCACGGGGGTCACGGCGGTTGCCGCAACCTTCGCCCTCACGGTCACCGCGGCGGCACCCGCCTCCATCGCGCTGACCGCGACGCCTAACGCCATTTCGGCGCAGGCGGGGGGCGCGGGCGTCCCGGTCACGCTGGGCATCGTCCGCACCAACTTCACCGGATCGGTCGTCATCGCCGTGCAGTCTGGCCTGCCGGCCGGCGTCACCACCAGCATCAACCCCACCGGCCCGACGCTGGGCAACTCGGTCGTGATGACCTTCACGGCGTCGGCGGCCGCCGTTCCCGGGACCTACACGGTCGTCGTGCAGGGGGCCGGCTTCCAGGCGACCGCCGGCACGGTGAGCATCGCCCTCACCGTCACGTCAGCCCCAACGACCGGCAGCATCGCGCTCTCCGCCACCCCCAACCTCGTCGCCCTGCTCCGTGGCCAGGGGGGAACGGTCAATATCGCCATCACCCGCTCCAACTACGCCGGCACGGTGAACCTGAGCGCCACGGGCGCGCCGTCCGGCGTCAATCTCACCCTGACCCCCACGAGCACCACGGGGAACAGCGTCACCCTGGGCATCGCGGTGGGGACCAGCGCGCCCACCGGGCCGCACACGATCGTGGTCACCGCGTCGGGTACCGGCGTCGCCACCACGCAGGTGAGCATTCCGCTCAACGTCGCCGCACCCTCCGCGGGTGGGAATGTCTCGTGGCAGTTCTGCGCCCAGACCACGATTCCCATCTGGGTGGCCGCGCAGGACGGCGACGCCAACGCTCCATGGACGCAGCTCGCCGCCGGCGCCGGCAACAGCTACTCCTTCAACATCGGGACGCGCGGCGGTGTCGCCTGGGTCACGCAGTTCGGGACCGGCCAGTACCAGCTGTCCATCGTCTACGGCAGCCAGGCCGAGCTCAACGCGCAGGGAACGTCGCAGTGCGCCAATCAGTCGACCAACCGCCCGGTGAACGGAACGGTCGTGGGCTTCCTGTCGTCGACCGACCAGGTGAGCGTGGCGCTGGGGAGTGCCTTCGCCTCCCCCGCCCCCACGCAGCTCGCCCCGAATTTCTCGATCCCCAACGCCCCCACCGGCCTTCGCGACCTCATTGGCACGCGTGCCACGCTGGACGTCTCCAACGCGCTCAATCCGCTCACCGTGAACAAGGTCTTCATCCGCCGGGGGCTCAACCCGCCGTTCAACGGTTCGGTGGGAACGGTGGACTTCACGGGCGCCGATGCCTTCGATCCCGACGTGCGCACGATCACCGTGAACGGCATTGTCACCGGCGAGCTGGTGAACAGCTCCAACACCTTCATGACCAGCACGCAGTCGTTTGGCTCGCTGGGCGCCACCACGCTCAGCAGCGGCAACTCGCTCACCATCCGCACCGTTCCGGCGGCGCGCACGGCGGCCGGCGACGTGCAGATGATCGCCACCAACGCGGTGACCTTCTCGGGGAACGTCACCTCGCAGATCCGTTCGGTGACCAACGTCTTCCGCGACCCGGCCAACCTCAGCGTCACGCTGGGAGCGGCGGTGAACACTCCCACCATCTCCACGCTCGCCACCGCCCCCTACGCCCGCCTGCGCGCGCAGGCGCAGCGTCAGAGCGACTACCAGGACTTCTTCACGACCAACTTCACGCAGAACGGGCCCGGGCTGCAGCGCACGGTGAGCCTGACGATGACGGCGGCCTACCTGGGCGGTGCCTCCACGATCGACATGGCCGTCCCGGACTTCACCAGCACGAGCGGCTGGCAGAACACGTGGGGCCCGGTGGTTGGCGTGAGCGCCTTCTGGAACGTCGCCATGACCGGGTGGATCTCGGCCAACAACGGGCTGATCGAGGGAGCCGTCTTCCGCGTGGGGCAGCGGCAGGGGACGTTCACGCCATGAGCTGAGCGCGGCGTCCGGGGGCGTCGCGCAACGCCCCGTCCCCACCCGCGCGCCGCTCGTCACCGGGCGGCGCGCGGCGTTTTGGCTGTAGACATATCATCTGGTGAGCTATCATGCCGTCACCGGTCCGCCCACGGACCCTCACGCCGCCCCGCATGGCCACCCCGCCCGAGTTCCTGCAGGGAACCGTCGACCTCCTCATCCTGCGCACGCTGGCCTGGCAGCCGATGCACGGCTATGCCATGACCGCCTTCCTGCGCGACCGCAGCCGTGACGAAATCCAGGTGGAGGGGGCCGCGCTCTATCAGGCACTGCACCGGCTTGCCCGGCAGAAGCTGGTGAAGTCGAGCTGGGGAATCTCCGAGACCGGGCGCCGCGTGCGCACCTACGAGCTCACGCCGCAGGGGCGCGCGCACCTGCAATCGCACAGCACCGCCTGGCGGAAGTACGCCAGCGCCGTCACCGCCGTCCTTGGGCCGGCGTGATGGCGCATCGCCGCACCCGTCTCCCCCGTCTCGCGTCCCCGCGCCGCTCGGCATGAGCCAGCATCGTCCTCGCCCCCGATGGCCGGAACTCCCCACCCCGTCGCGCCGACGCATAGCGCAGGAAGTGGACGACGAGCTGGCGAGCTGGATCGACGCGCGTGCCGAGGAGCTGTGCGCGCGCGGCATGGCGCGCGAGGAGGCGGTGGCCCGCGCACGCACCGAGTTCGGCGACCTGGATGCCACGCGCCGGTACTGCATTGACCAGGACCTTCACCTGCACCAGGAGCGCCGCATGGGGCGGTACCTCGAGGAACTTGGCCAGGACCTGCGTGGTGCCTGGCGGTCGCTGCGCCGCACGCCCGTGCTGACTGTGGTCCTCCTGCTCACGATGGCGTTAGGCGTCGGAGCCACTGGCGCGCTCTACACCGTCTTCCATGGCATCCTGCTGCGGTCACTCCCCTACCGCGACGAGGGGTCGCTGGTGCAGGTGCACACCACGCAGGACGGCGCGCGCAGCCCCATGGGGCAGGTGAGTGCCCGCATCTTCCTGGCCCTGCGCGAGCGGGCACGGACGCTCGACCAGGTGGCGGCGGTGGCCTGGACCAATGCCGAGCTCACGCAGGATGGTGAGCCCGAGCGCGTGGTCGGCGGCCGCGTGAGCGCCAACCTGCTGTCGGTGCTTGGCGCCGCACCCGCGCTGGGGCGCTGGTTTGCCGCCGACGCCGATTCCGCCGGCGCCGAACCGGTGGTGGTGCTGGGCGACGCGCTCTGGCGGCGGCGCTATGGCGCCGACTCGTCCATCGTGGGGCGCTCGATCGAGATGAACGGGGTGCGGCGGCGCGTGGTGGGGGTGATGGCCGCGGACTTCGTGCCGCCGCTGGTGAACAGCGCCGAGCTGCTCATCCCGCTCGACCTGTCCAGCGTGCTGCGCGACGAGGCCCGGTCCCACAAGTTCCGCTTCATGCAGGCCATTGCGCGGGTGCAGCCCGGCATGGCCCTGGGCGCCGTGGCGCGCGACCTGGACGCGGTGATGGCCTCGCTGGCGCGCGAGCAGCCCGACGCCTACGAGGGGATGGGGGCCGTTCCCGTCACGCTGCGCGAGGAGATGACCGGGGCGGTGCGGGCGCCGCTGCTGGCGCTCGTTGGGGCATCGGTGCTGCTCCTCCTGATCACCTGCGCCAACGTCACCAGCGTCTGGCTGGCACGCGCGGTGACCCGTCGCGGGGAGTTCGCCGTGCGCGTGGCACTCGGCGCCGGGCGCGGGCGCATGGCGCGGCAGCTCCTCACGGAGTCGATGGTCCTGTCGCTGCTGGGCGGCGCGGCGGGGCTGGCGCTCGCGGTGGCCGGGATCGGCCTGCTGCGTGCCGTTGGAGGCGACGCCCTTCCCGATGGCTTCTCCTTCGACGCCGGCCGCCCCGCCGTCCTGGTCGCGCTGGCCGCGAGCATCCTGTGCGGTCTGGGCTTCGGCACGGCGCCGGCGCTGCTGGCACAGCGATTGGGGCTGCGCGGCGTGGCGATGAGCGGGTCGCGCGGTACCGAGGCGCCGTCGCGGCTGCGGTTGCGGCGCGGACTGGTGGCGGCGCAAGTGGCACTCTCGCTCGCGCTCCTGGTGGGGGCGGGGCTGCTCGCGCGCTCACTGCGCCAACTGATGGAGCTCGACCTGGGCTACGTCACCGAGCAGGTGGCCACCTTCCGCGTTTCGCTTCCCGAGCAGCGTTACGACTCCAACGAGAAGCACGACGCCTTCTTCTCCACCGTCTTCGAGCGCGTGGCCGCGATCCCCGGCGTGGAATCGGTGGGGCTGGCGACGATGCTCCCGCTCTCCGGCGGCGCGGGTGCGTCGCTGGTGATCGACGGGCGCCCCTTCCGCGGTGAGCGACCGCCCGAGGTGCGTTATGCGTCGGTGAGCGATGGGTACTTCCGTACCATGCGCATCCCGGTGCTCGCCGGCCGGCCCTTTGCGCCTGGCGACGAGAGCCCGAACGTGCGGGCGGTGGTGGTAAGCGCCGCGGCCGCCCGCACCTTCTGGGGCGGCGCCGACCCGGTGGGGTCGCGCGTGCGCCTGGGCCCCGATCCCACCGAACCGTGGAGCACCGTGGTGGGCGTCGTCGGCGACGTGATCCTGGGTGCCGCGGGCGAGGTGCAGCCGGCGGTGTATGCCTCGCTGCGATACGATCGGTGGTGGGGCGGCGACGTGGTCGTCGCCTACCGTGGCAGCACGCCGCCGCTCGCCGCCATGAAGGGCGCGATCGCCGCCCTCGACCCACTCCTTCCCGTCACCAACCTGCGCACCGTCGAGGCGGCGCACCGACAGGTCCTCGCCGACCGGCGCCTCCCCTTGCAGCTGGTGAGCGCCTTTGCCGTCCTGGCCGTGGTGCTGGTAGCCCTGGGGCTCTACGGCGTGGGGAGCAACCAGGTGGAGGCGCGGCGACGCGAGCTGGGCGTGCGCATGGCGCTCGGCGCCCCGCGCACCGGCATCCTCCAAATGGTGGTGCGCGACGGGCTCCGCATGGTGGGGGTGGGGGTGCTGGTGGGGGTGCCGCTCGCGCTGCTGCTCGTGGGGCGCATCCAGGGGATCCTGTACCAGGTGCGCCCGTTCGACCCGCTGGTGATCGGCGGGGTGGTGGTGCTCCTGCTCTCGGTGGGTGTGCTGGCGGTGCTGGTACCGGCGCGACGCGCCACGCAGGTGGATCCGGCGGCCGTGCTGCGCGGGGAGTGATCGTTCGCGACACAAGACTGCGCATGGGACAGTGACGTGCTGGCCGCGAGGGAATTCGTGACACGCGGATCGTCTTGACAGCGTGGAGGCGGACCCCTCACTTCGACGGCGCATGCACGCCTGACCTTGTCCGTGCGGAGTCGCGACGTGTCGCTCTTCGAATCGCTGGATGTGTCCGCGTGGGTGCGCGCGTCGGAGGCGCGCACCAAGGCCCTGGCGCGCTTTGACCAGGGCGCCGAGTTGCTGGGCAGCGCGGTGAAGCGACGCGGGGAACGGGGCATCCCCGCCCCAACGTCCGCCATCGCCGTCTCACCAGCGATGGTCGCATTCCACGGGCCCGACGGCGCCGAGGAGCTGGCAGGCGAAGTCGGCGTCTCCGCCGACGCATGGGCGCCCGCCAACGACGCGCTCAAGCAGGCGGTTGCGTCGCGAGAGGGAGCGGAGCGCGCGCTGGCTACCGCGCTCGCGCAGCAGCAGAAGCGAGTCCGCCTCCTCCTGGCGGCGATCGTCCTGCTCCTGCTCTATCTCGGCGTGCAATGACGGCGCCGGTGCCGGTGGGCGGGGCCAATGCCCTCGAGCGTTCGGTGGTCTCCCTTGTTGCGGGACGCATTCCGTTCCTCTCGCGTCCGGTGCAGGAGGCGCACGCGCGTCTGCTGGCCGCTCGCGAGAGCGAGGCGCGCGCCCGCGCGGAGTTCGAGCAGCGCACTGCCGCCGCCAACGAGCGGCTGGCGCTGGCCAAGGCGTGGCTTGCCGAGGCGCCCAGGATGCGACACGTGGTGGATGCGAACGGGCATCGGGCCATCGCCGCCGCCATCGGCGCGCTCGCTCCCGAAATCGTCGCCGGGTTCGAGGATGCGACGTGGGACGGATGGGCACCACCCCCGCGCCCTGTGTCGGTACGCTTCCGCGAAGGGAGCCATACCGGGACGGCGTTGCGTGTGGGGCAGCTGACGCAGGCGGGCGAGGTGAGCGTCCCCTACTTCGTCCCGCTGATCGGTGCCGACGTCGCCATCGTCGTGAAGTCGGACGCCGAAAGCGACGCGGCGGCGAAGCAGCTGCTGCAGGCGCTCGTCTTGCGCCTGGCGGCACAGCTCCCGCACCAGGCGCGCTTCACCCTGGTCGACCCGCTGGGCTTTGGCCGCGCCTTTCCGATGGCGCGGTCGCTCCCCAGCGTGCGGGAACTGTCGGAGGACCTGGGCAACGACCTGCGCGCGATTCGTGCCGACATGCGCCGCCTGATGAAGGACGTCGTCGCCTTCCACGAGCGCTTTGACGCGCTTCCCGCCGAGGTGCAGGCGAGCGAGCGGTACGAGATCATCGTCGCCACGGACTTTCCCAAGGCGCGCGTCTACGACCGGCGCACCATCGAGTCGCTGTCGGAGATCGCGCAGGCGGGGCCCCAGGCTGGCCGTTACCTGATCCTGCACTGGAGCGCCGACGTCCCGCTCCCCCGCGAGGCCGCCGACGTCGCCTTCCAGAACGTCGTGGAAGTCGACCTGCGCAGGTCCGGCTTTGTTCCCGACGCCCCTCCCGATGCGGAGCGCTCGCGGCGCATCCTGGCGGCCATTGCGCAGGCCAAGCCGGCCGAGACGTCGATGGGGATCGGCGACCTGCTGCCGGGTGAGGAGAAGACCTGGACATCGAGCAGCAATGAATCGTTGGTGGCCACCATCGGCCGCGACAGCCAGGAGCTGTCCATCCGGTTCGACGAACAGCTCAACGCGCACGCCCTGGTCACCGCATCCACCGGTGGCGGCAAGTCCAACCTGCTGCACGCCATGCTCCTGAGCCTGGCGGCGCGCTACTCCCCGGATGAGCTGGAGCTGTACCTGGTCGACCTGAAGGAGGGGGTGGAGTTCGCCCCCTACCGCGACCTGCCGCACGCTGCGGTCGTCTCGCTCAACACGCGCCCCACGCTGGCGCGCGCGGTGGTGGCCGACCTGTGCGCCGAGATGAAGCGGCGGCTCGATCTCTTCCTGTCCGCACAGGTGCAAAGCCTCTCGGACTATCGCCGGAAGGGATCGCCGGGCGGCACGCTTCCGCGCATCCTGCTGGTCATCGACGAATACCAGCAGCTCTTCACCGGCAATGCCGACGAACGGATCTCCGAGGACCTGGCGCTGCTCGTGCGGCAGGGGCGGGCACCCGGCGTGCACGTCGTGCTCGCGTCGCAGACGGCCGGGGCGCCTCCGGGAATGCTGAATGCCCGCGGCATCATGGATGGGCTCCCCACGCGCGTGGTGCTGCGCATGAAGCCCGAGGCCATCGCCGCACTCGTCGACTTCGGCCCGCAGGGCAAGGAACTGATCCGGAGCTGCGACCGCCCGGGGAAGGTGGTGGTGAACGAGCTGGGCGGGCAGGATGGGGCGAGCCGCCTGGGGAAGGTGGCGCTGGTCACCCCTGATGCGCGCGACGAGACGATCGCGTGGCTCGCCCGGCTGGCGCGGACCCGCGACCTCCACCGGCAGCCGCAAGTCTTCGACGGCAACGATTCCCCGTCGCTGGGAGGGCACGAGCTGCTGCAGGAGGCGCTGAGCGAAGCGCGTGCACCCGACTCGGCGTGGCTCACGGCGAGGGCCGGCAAGGGATGGGCAAGCGGAGGCTTTGCCCGCGACGACTGGCGCGAGGGCGACCGCCCCATCCCCCTGTGGATCGGGCGGCAGCAACGCATCCGCGGCCACGCCACCACGCTCCTGGCGCGCCGCGACGGTGGACACCTGCTGCTGATCGGTGGCGCCACCGATGGCCTGCGCGGGATGCTCGCCGGGGTGATGTCGAGCCTTGAGGCGGTGGCCGACCCGGCGGCGAGCGCGGTGGAGTTGATGGACCTGGGGGCGAGCGAGCCGTTGGTGGCCGACTTCGTCCGGCGTGCCCGCGCGCGCGGACTCGACGTGACCACCTACACCAGTGGTGCCGACGTCGCCCGGCGCTTGCAGGAACTGGCCGCACTGCTCCCCGCGGCGCAGCCCACGTCCCGGGTGATCCTCCTCCTGGATCCCGATGACGCCAACGAGCTGCGGCGGCCGCTGGACGGCGTGGCGCGTGACCGGTCGCCCGGGCTGGAGGCACTCAAGCGCCTGCTGGCCGACGGGCCGCGCGCCGGCTTGCACCTGGTGATCGCCGCCCGCAGCCCGCGCGCCGTCTCCATGGTGCTCGACGACCGGCGCGGCGAGTTACGCCTGATCCGCTGGCGCGCCGCCGTGCAGATGTCCGACGACGACTCGCGACGCCTCTTCGACCAGGGGACCGTCGCCTCGCGCCTCGAGGCGCGCACCGCGGTGCTGCAGGACCTGGAGCGCGCCACCGTCGAGCGCTTCATGCCGTATCGCCCCGAGCTTGCCTGACGAGTTGCCGCATGCCCTCCCTCGACGACACCCGCGAGCGGCTCATTGCCTTTCGACAGGACCTCGTGGCCTTTCGCGACCGGATGGGCGACTCGCTCGCGGACCTGTCCCAGCGGCACGCCTCGCTGGAGCAGCTCTGGAACGACAGCTTCCGGCACGAATACGACGCCGCCTGGGCGCCGCTGCGGCAGACGCTCGAGACCTTTCACCTGCGTGAGGGGCCCGACTACGAAGCCTTCCTGAGCGAGAAGATCCGGGTGCTCGATGACTACCTGTATGGCCGCTGAACGGGCCGCTGACGTTTCATGACCGATCCCCGCCTCCTTTCGCAGGAGCTGCGCGCCTACGATGAAGCGATGGAGCGTCAACTGGTGGCGATGCACGAGGACTTTGACCTCCTGCAGCGCTCGTGGGCGCTGCTGCGCGAGTGCTACGAGGGGACGGCCGCCGACCAGTTCGACGCACTCTGGCACGGCACCACGCGCCGCTTCGACGATTGCCTGGAGCAGTCGGCCACCCTGCGCGGCGTGCTGCGCGATCGCATCGAGGCGCTCGAGGAGTTCGACCGTCCCTCCGCACTCTGATGGCCACGAGCGACCCGCGCGTCCTGATCCCGCTCATCGAGGATATCGTCGATGCCGTCGGCCGATGGCACGATGCGGCGAACGAAGGGCGCTCGGTGGTGACCAGCGCCGCCCGCCACATTGCGGAGCAGGTGGACCAGTTGCAGGCACGCATCGTGGCGCGGGAGGGTGAGGTGGCCGCCTTGCGCAGCGCGGTGCAGTTGGCGATGGCGGAGGCCGAGGAGGCATACGGCGAGGCCAGCACCGTCTCCAACCAGGCCGACGCCGCGCACGCCGATGCCAGCGGCGCCCTGGGAGAAGCAC
>CAZVDJ010000033.1:0-16293 GCA_964626245.1 uncultured Gemmatimonadaceae bacterium | reverse complement strand
GGACGCGGGCGCGCGCCTGCGGTGGATCGAGGAGTGCCTGGCGCTGGGGGTCACGACATTCGACCACGCCGACATCTACGGCGACTACCAGGTCGAGCAGTTGTTCGGCGAGGCGCTCGCGCTCGCCCCGGCGCTGCGCGCACGGCTGCAGCTGGTGAGCAAGTGCGGCATCAAGCTCACCTCGGCACACCGCCCGGCGCACGGCATCAAGTCGTACGACACGTCGCCCGGGCACGTCACCGCGTCGGTGGAGGGCTCGCTGCGCGCGCTGCGCACCGATCACCTGGACCTCCTGCTCATCCACCGCCCCGACCCGCTCATGGATGCGGCGGAGCTGGCCGAGACCTTTGCACGACTGCGCGCGGACGGCAAGGTGCTGCACGTGGGCGTGTCCAATCACGCGCCATCGCAGTTCGCGCTGCTGCACCAGCACGTGCCGCTCGCCACCAACCAGGTGGAGCTGTCACCATTGCAGCTCTCGGCGCTCACCGACGGGACGCTGGACCAGTGCCAGGCGCTGGGCATCCGGCCGATGATCTGGTCGCCCCTCGCGGGCGGGCGGCTCTTCACCGGAACCGACGACGACGCGCGCCGGGTGCGCACGACACTCGATGCGCTCGCCCTCGAGCTCGGCGTGTCGCCGTCCACGCTGGCGTACGCCTGGATCCTTCGCCATCCGACGCGCCCGGTCCCGATCACCGGCTCCGGGCGCGTCGCGGCGATTCGCGAGGCCACCAGCGCGCTCGACGTGACGCTCACGCGAGAGGCGTGGTTCCGGATCTGGCGCGCGGGCGCCGGGCGCGACGTCGCGTAGCAGTGGTTTCAAGACGGTAGTCGTGCCGTTGCCGACGCAGGGCGCCGGCACTGCGGCTACAGGTTCTGAAACCGCCCGCAGGGCGCCCGGGAGCGCGCGTCTTCGCGCGCCGTAGGGCCCGTCGTTGCACAGCCGTATCGCAGGCGAGACACGACTGTCAGGAGATTGCGGGCAACCGGTGAGGAATTGAGGAGAGCCTTCGCGCGTGGCTCGTGGCCCTCATCCCCTCACTGGAGTTGTCGCATGACCGAGACGGACCGCCGTTCCTTTCTTCGAAGCGCGGCCCGGCGGGGGGGCGCGTCGATCCGCGCCCCCGCGCGGGTCGGGCTCGGCGCCTGCAGCGACAAGGGGGCGACCGACCCGCTCCTCTCCGGATCGGCGTCCCTCGACGTCGCCCCGCTGGGCGCGGGGGGCTACGGCCCGCTCGTCCCGCACGCCACCTACCCGGAAATCAGCCTCCCCGCCGGCTTCGACGCCGTGCGACTGGACCGCACCGGCGACCTGCTGGACGACGGCACCGTGCTGCAGAACGCCTTTGACGGCATGGGCGCCTTTGCCGTGCCGGGGCGCCGCAACCAGGTGCGGCTGGTGCGCAACCACGAGATGCGCGACGCCGCCGGTCGTTATGCGCCGCTGTCGCCGGTGAATGCCTACGACCCGCTGGCCAACGCCGGGAACACCACGATGGTGGTGGAGATTGCAGCCGACGGCCGGGCACGACTGGAGCGCCACTTCGTGAGCCTGAGCGGCACGTCGGTGAACTGCGCCGGCGGCATCACCCCCTGGGGATCGTGGATCACCTGCGAGGAGACGGTCAACAGCCCCGCCAACGGCTACGCGCAGAACCACGGCTACTGCTTCGAGATTCCGTCAGCCGCCAACGGGCCGGTGACTCCGGTGCCGCTCAAGGAGATGGGGCGCTTCGTGCACGAGGCGATCTCGATCGACCCGACCACCGGCATCGTGTACCTGACGGAGGACGCGGGGTCGTCCGGCTTCTACCGCTTCATCCCCAACGTTCCGGGCGAGCTGTGGAAGGGGGGGATCCTCCAGATGCTCCGCCTCACCGACATCGCCAACTTCGACACGCGCACCGGGCAGAAGGTGGGGCGCCGGTTCGCCTGTGACTGGGTCACCATCGACCAGCCGTATGACGAGAGCCCCACGATGCCCAGCACCTTCGTCTATTCGCAGGGAGCCGCCAAGGGCGGGGCGATCTTCGCGCGGCTGGAGGGGAGCTGGTGGGGCGACTCCAGCGTCTACTTCACCGCCACCAGCGGTGGCGACGCCGGCGCCGGCCAGGTGTGGCGCTACGTCCCGGGGCCGCGCGGCGGCTGGCTCACCCTGGTCTTCGAGTCGCCCTCGTTCGCGGTGCTCAACTCGCCCGACAACATCCTGGTGTCACCGCGCGGCGGCATCGTGCTGTGCGAAGACGGCTCGGGGACCAACTATGTCCGCGGCCTCACGCGCCACGGATCGGTGTTCGACCTCGTGCGCAACAACATCAACAGCTCCGAGTGGGCCGGCGCCTGCTTCAGCCCGCAGGGGCGCACCCTCTTCGTGAACATGCAGGGCTCCACGAGCGCTGCCAGCACCACCTGGGGGGCGACCTACGCCATCTGGGGGCCGTGGGAACAGGGCGAGCTCTGATCCGCACCACCACGTGACCGCCTGGCGAGCCGGGTAGGCCGGCTCGTCAGGCACCCGTGGGTGCTTCCGATTCGCCAGCGGCGCGGTCCCTCCCGGCAACGAGTGCCGTCGCCGCCACATCGCCCGTGACGTTCACCACCGTGGCGAACATGTCGGGGATCAGGTCGACGGCGATGAGGACCCCGATCCCCTCGGCGGGGAGCCCGATGGCGGTGAAGAGCGGCGTGAGCAGGAGGAAGGCCCCACGCGGCACTCCCGGCGCGGCAAACGAGAGAAAGATCCCGGCGGCCGCAATGATCCCCAGCGCGCGCGCGTCGACCTCGATGCCGTAGATGCGACCGACGAAGAGCGCCCCCACCACCCAGGCCACCGTGGCCGCCGGCTTGAAGACCGACACCGCCAGCGGAAGGACGAAGCCGCTCACCCGGGCCGGGATCCCGAGCGCGCCGGCGCTCGCCACCATGGCCGGGAGCGATGCGATCGACGAGCTGCAACTCACCCCGATGAGCTGTGCGGGAAGGGCGTGCCGGGCAAAGCGACCCATCCCGATCCCGCCCAGCGCCGCCACGATCGGGTAGTACAACGCCGTCACCAGCGCGCACCCAATGGCGAAGCTGGCGATGTAGAGCCCCACCGCCCCCACCAGCGACGCGCCGCTCTGGGCCGCCAGCGGCACCACCAGGCAGAAGACCGCCACCGGCGCCAGCGCGATGATCCACGAGACCAGGAGCAGGAGGACGTCGCCCAGGGCCTTGAAGAAGCGCACCAGCGGCTCGCGCGCCTCGGGGGCGCTGCGCGCCGTGGCCAGCGCCACCAGGAAGATGAAGACGATGAACGACACCATGTTGCCGCTGGCGGCGGCTTCCACCGGGTTGGGGGGGACGAGCGTGGTGAACCACTCCACCACCCCCACGGGGGTCCCGCTCGCGCGTACCGCGGCCGCCGCCTCAGCGCTCCCCGGCGGCAGCGGGATCGTCCCGGCCGGCCACGGAAGCGCCGCCATGATCGGCGGCATCAGGAGCGCCGGGACGATCGCGCACGCCACCAGGAGCCCCCCAAAGACCAGGAGCGTGCGCCCGCCCAGCCGCCCCACCGCCCGCAGGTCGGCCACGCCCGCCACACCGGTGACCAGGAGCGACGCGACGAGTGGAATGACCGTCATGCGGATGGCGTTGACCCAGAGCGTGCCCACCGGCTGCAGCGCGTTGGCCGCCACCTGCAGCCGCGCATTGCCGGAGAGCGCGATCACCGAGCCTAACGCGAGCCCGGCCAGGAGCGCGACCAGGACGGCGAGCCCCTCCGGACGTCGCGGCGCAACGGAGGTGACGGTCACGAGGACAAGGGCGACGCCGCCGGGAACGGGACGGACCGGCCAGCTGCCGGACGCCCGGCACGCGTTGAACGAGAGAGACGCACGGGAACGGGGGGCGCGGGGATGCGGCGAAAGCGGCGGTTCCGGGGACGGCAGCGAGGAGCAACGGTGACGACGCAGCGGCGGTGAAACGCGCGACGACCGCCCGCGGGCGCTTCGACGCGCGATGCCTTCGGCGGACGCGCGGCCAATGTGGCAGCCGGCCCCGGCACCAACCAGTCTCTCGTCGCACGCGCCTCGCCGGAGACGGCCGGCACGCCGGCGTCGCCGGAGACGCCCGGCACGCCTGACTCGCCGGGAATTGCGCCGCCCGGCGCGGCGGGACAGCTTCCCCCGTCCGCGACAACCCCGGCCGCCGCATCGGCCTGCACGGGTCAGGACCCGCAGCCGTCCGTCGCCCCTCCCGCCCCCCTGCCGCGCGCTCCACTCGGCCCCCCCGGCACCGGATCCCGATCCCCTCTCCCGTCTCCCGTCTCAAGATCCATGACCTACGCCGCGATCACCGGCTGGGGCAAGTGCATGCCGCCCGCCATCCTCAGCAACGACGACCTCTCCACCTTCCTGGAGACGTCGGACGAGTGGATCACCTCGCGCACCGGGATGCGTGAGCGCCGCGTGTCGCACGTGAGCGCCATCGAGATGTCGACCGTGGCCGGCGCGCGCGCCCTGGCCTGCGCCGGGCTGGAGGCGGCCGATCTCGACCTGATCATCTACGGCGGCGTGAGCAACGATGAACTGGTCCCCAACAGCGCCTCCGGCGTGCAGGTCGCCCTCGGCGCCACCAAGGCCGCCTCCATCGACCTCAACACCGCCTGCACCTCGTTCTGCTACGGGCTCGCAACCGCCACCGGGATGATCCGGAGCGGCATGGTGAAGAACGTCCTCGTCATCGGCGTGGAGCTCATCTCGCGCTACATGGACTGGAGCAACCGCAACGTGGCGGTGCTCTTCGGCGACGGGGCGGCCGCGGTGGTGTTGCAGCCGACGGAACGCGAGGAGGGGATGCTCGGCGCCGTGCTGGGGTGCGACGCCGAGGCGCGCGCCTCGCTGCGCGTGCGCGGCTTTGGCTGCACCTACGCCGGGCTCGACATCTCGTTCGGCGACACCATCTGGGACTTCGACGGCCAGGTGATCTTCAAGCGTGCCGTGCACGCCATGTCCGAGGCCTCGGTGCGCGTGCTGCGCGAGCGCGGGCTCTCCGCCGCCGACGTCGACATCGTCGTCCCGCACCAGGCCAACCTGCGCATCATCGAGGCGGTGGCGAAGTACGCCGGGGTCCCGATGGAGAAGGTGATGCTCACGGTGCAGAAGTACGGGAACATGAGCGCCGCCACCGTCCCCGTGGCGCTGGTGGAGGCGCTGGACGAAGGGCGCGTGGCCCCCGGCGCCAACATCCTCATCCCCGCCTTCGGGGGCGGGCTCACCTACTGCGCACTCCTGGTGAAGTGGGGCGAACGCGTGACGCCGCTTGGCACCTCCGATCGCGAGCTGCCACCGCTCACCAGGACCGCGCTGGAGATGGTCAACGAGGTCCGCGCGCACCAGGATCCGCACGGACGCTCCCGCCAGGGGCTGCAGGCCCCGGTCTTTGCCGAGACCTATGGCAGGGCGGTGGCAGCGCCGGCGTGAGCGGGGCGCCGCTGGCGCCTAACGGTAGAGCAGGTACGGCGCCCGACGGCGCTCGAACGCTGCCACCTCGCCCTCCCACGCCGCAAAGATCTCGGCCGGGGTCCGCCCGTCCTGCAGCATCGCCTTGAGGCGGGGGGTCGCCACCAGGCGATCGAGCACGGCGTCGTTCCACACCAGCTGTGCCGCGTGCAGGCGGTGGACGGCCCAGAGCATGGCCACACCCACGCGATACGGTGCGACCGCGTCCCGGTCGGTCACGCGGAGCCGGACCGCAGGAAGCGACTGCCCTGCCATCTCGGGCGGGCGCCCGTGATACGGCTTCTGCTCCGGCGTGAAGTGCGCCGTGTCGAAGGCGATCCCCGGCAGGCGCAACGAGCGCAGCAGCCGCACCACGCCAGCGTGGTCCAGCCACGGCGCGCCGATCAGCTCGAACGGATGGTCGGTGCCGCGCCCCTCGCTCACGTTCACCGCCTCGAACAGGCACGTCCCCACGTAGGCCACGAGCGACTCGAGGGTGAGCAGGTTGGGGGACGGCTTGCGCCACGCCAGCCCGGTCTGGTCGTACCACGTCTCGCGGGTCCAGCCGGCCATCGGCACCACGTCCAGCGCCGCCGTGCGCCCGCCGCGCAGCATCCGCTCGCCGTTGTACAGCCGCGCCAGTTCAC
This sequence comes from uncultured Gemmatimonadaceae bacterium, assembly GCA_964626245.1. GTDB lineage: Bacteria > Gemmatimonadota > Gemmatimonadetes > Gemmatimonadales > Gemmatimonadaceae > SCN-70-22. The sequence continues at coordinate 10,163 of CAZVDJ010000033.1, read as the reverse complement.
CCATGGTCATGGCATGCACCACCGGCACCGGTGCGTACGACCCGAAACGAAAGCGCGCCGCGCTGTCGGTCACGAAGCCATCGGCGCGTCGCCCCGTGAGGGGATTGGGCCGGTCGAGGACGACGACGCGAATCCCCTGCTCGGCGGCCGCCTCCATCACGAAGCCGAGGATGTTGATGTGCTCGTAGAAGCGCGCCCCCACTTCCTGGATGTCGAAGACGATCACCTCCACGCCCGCCAGCTGCTGCGGTGTCGGCTTGTGGTGTTCGCCGTAGAGGTTGTGCTTCGGGAGTCCCGTGGTGCGGTCGGTCGAGGTCTCGCCGTCGCGCACCGCCGAGTAGTCGTTGGACCGGATGTCGTACTCCATCCCGAACAGCGCCACCAGCCGCACCTCCGGATGGCGAAAGAGGGCGTCGGCCAGGTGCGTCCCATCGGCGAGCCGCGCGCTGTGGTTGGCCACCAGCGCCACGCGCTTGCCGCGAATCAGCTGGGCGTACTCGGTGAAGAGCCGGTCTGCCCCCACGGTGACGGGCGCCGCCGGGGACGGGGGCCGGTCGGTACGGGCGGCGACGGGGGCGGCGAGTGCCAGGGCGAGCGAGACAACCGTGAGCATGGCGAACGCGGGGACGAGGTGGAGGCGAAAGATGGCCCCCGGTCCGCGCTTCGTCAGGCGCGCCGGCGCTCCATTTCCTCGGGCAGGCGCGGGTGGTCGCCCGAGCGCGTCAGGACGCGCACGCCCATCAACGACTTGTCGGCGCGGTCGATCGTGTCCTGCAGCGGCTCGTCGCCGGTGCGCACCGCCCACCCGAGCGAGAACGCCACGGGGGCGGATCGCGCCGCCGAGTGTTGCAGCCGGCGGGCCACGTCCTGCGTGCGCGCCGCCGCCTCGCCCTGCAGCACGATGAGGAACTCGTCGCCACCCATGCGCACCACGGGCTCCTCCGCGCGCACCTGCCGCATGAGGAACCGCGCCATGCGCGCCAGCACGTTGTCTCCCTCGTGGTGGCCGTGCGTGTCGTTGTAGAGCTTGAAGTGGTCGATGTCCAGGAAGATGCAGCCCCACGTCGCGTCGGGGGCCGTGCGCAGCCGCGCCTCGAGATCCAGCAAGAAGCGCCGGTTGTAGCAGCCGGTGAGCGCATCGCGCGTGATCTGCTCGCGCAGTTGCTGCTCCAGCGCCTTGCGCTGCGTGATGTCGACCAGGATGCCGTGGTGGAAGCGCTCGCCCGTGGCGGGATCCTGCACCGCGTACGACGTGTCGAGCACCGTGCGTCGCTGCCCATCGGGGCGCACCAGCTCCCACTCGAACTCGCGCACCGATCCGTCGCGCTCCAGCTGCGAGAGCCACGCCTCACGCCGTGCCGGATCGGCGTACAGGTCGGCGGCATGGAACTGCCCCAGCTCGCCAACGGACTGGACGCCGAAGATCTCCAGGAAGGCCGGGTTCGCGTCGAGGATCGTCCCCGACGGATCGGAGATGTAGATCCCCTCCCCCAGGTTCCGGGTCAGGAGGCGAAGGGTCTCGACGTCGTCGAGACGACGGTAGCGCTCAGGCGCACTCGGCGGTTGTTGCATGCACCATAGTATGCGCGATGTGGGGCCGCGCGCATGAACATCCTCCAATCGTGCGCCGCCGCCAAGGGGGAGAATCGCAACTCCACCCCGCCGCCCGCCGGCGGTGCACCCTCACAAGGGAACCGCCCCGCGGCACCCGGAGTGGGTGCCGCGGGGCGGTCAGGGTGAAGCGTGGCGCAGCGGGGCGACAGGCCCCGTTCGCCTGCGGGCTACTTGAGCTGCGCGGCCTTCACCTCGTCCGGCGTCCAGGGGGTCGTGCGGCTGGCCGTCTTGGAACGCACCGCGGCCACCTGCTCAGCCGTGATGGCCGAGGCGCTGTTCCCCCACGAGGAACGCTCGTAGGTGAGGATCGCGGCGATCTGCGCGTCGGAGAGCGACGCCCACGGCGCCATCACGTTGTTGTACTTCGCCCCCTTCACCGTGATCTCGCCCTGCATGCCGTGCAGGACGATGGCGATCGGGATCTCCGGCTCGCCGGTCACCCACTCCGACCCGGCCAGCGGCGGATAGAGGTTGGGAAGTCCTTCGCCGTTCTCCTGATGGCAGGTCTGGCAGACGAGGTACTCCGCCTTGCCATCGACCCCGGCCGGGGCCGCAGGGGCCGCCGCGTCGGCCGCGGGCGCCGCCGCCTGGGTGGCCGTGTCGGTCGTCGCGGTCTCGCCGCCGCCGCACGCGGTCAGCGCAACGCCCATCGCCAGCAGGAGGGCCGGGGTCGTCAGAACAGAACGTCGCATGGAACTCTCGTCTTCTCGGGGTTACGTGATGGGAGCGCCTAAGATAAGCCAACGGTGGCCGCGCCTGTACTGGCGCCCGCCGCGGCGGCCGAGCGCCCAGCTGGGCATCCGGCGAACGCGCGCGCCCTGTGTTCCGGTTCCCTGGGCGCGCCTCATTCTAACGGCATCGTGCCGCCGCTGAAAGCGGGCGGCGCGGCGCCCGCGGCACGTCCCACGCGGACGTCAGGGGACGATCCGGAACGCCCGGCGCACGAAGTCGAGCGTGACGGACCGCCGCTCGAACTCGCCGAAATCGGCACTTCCCGGGGCGAATGGGTTGGATTGCGGGAGTCCCGCCACGTACGCCACCCCACCCTCGTACCCGAGCAGGTCGCCCTGCGGCGGCCCGTCTTCCGCGGCGAGCCGCGCCCACGCGGTCGAGTCGTACGCGTAAATCCCCAGCAGCGTCTGCGCGAAGATGCTCGTGTCGCGCGGGAGGTACTCGAAGAGCCGCGCGCTCCTGATCCCCTGCGCCGCCAGGCGAGCCGCCCCCTCGGGGTCATCCGCAACGCGCACGCGATCGTCCCACGATGCCGGGGGCTCGAAGCGCCACGAAACGGGTGCGAGCGGCGCCGAATCCACCGCCGGCGACGCCGCGGTCGCCGTGGTGCTGTCGGCCCCGCCGCTGTCGACGTCGCGGCCCGTGCGCTCGGCGCACGCCAGCACGGCCACCGCGATGAAGGGGAGCGCCGTGCGTGCGATCGTCCTGCGGTTCCGTCGACTGGTCTGCATCGCGCCGTCTCCCTGGTCGTTCGGTTCTCCGCCTGCCTACTCGCGCGACAAACCCCGGTCACATGCGCGTGGTGCCCGCCGCCAGCGCCTTGACCACGCGATACCAGTACTCTCGCGCTGCGTTGAGGTGCGCCACGGCCACACGCTCGTCTCGTCCGTGCGCCCGGTCGTCGCTGGACAGGTAGAGCGGTCCTGCCACCCCGTAGACGGGGACCTTCAGGTTGCGCAGGTACAGCCCGTCGGTGGCGCCGTTCTCCATGTAGGGAATGGCCACGGCGCCAGGCCAGACCTCGCGCGCCGTCGCCTCGACGACGGGGAGCACGTCGGCGCGCAGCGGCGACGCCCCACTGGGAACGCTCGACGTCCCCATGACGACGTGCACGCTGGCGTCGGCCACCACGCGCTGCAGCCTGGCGTGCACCTCCTGGGCGCTCACACCCGGGAAGATGCGGCAGTTGACGGTGGCAATCGCCTTCTGCGGAAGCGCGTTCTCCGCGTGGCCGCCGCTGAGCATCGTCGCGACACAGGTCGTGCGCAGGTTGCCGTTTGTCGACGGATCCCGGGCCGCGCGCGTGACGGCGGGACCCGAGGTGGCGCCAGCGGCCAGCGCGCGCAGGTCGGCGGCGAGCGCGCCCGGCGACAGGGCGGCCTCGCGGGCAAAGGCGGTGCGGGTGACCTCGTTGTACATGACGGGAAAGCGATACCCTTCCACGCGCGACAGCGCCCGGGCCAGCGAGTAGATCGCATTGTCAGCGCGCGGCAGCGAGGAATGTCCGCCGCGGTTGGTGACCTCGAGCGTGAACGTCTGGTAGAGCTTCTCCGACGATTGCACGTAGAAGCGCGGCGGCTTCCCCCCGACCCCCTCGGTGAAGCCCCCCGCATCGGAGTTGAGCGCGTACTCGGCCTTCGCCAGGCGCGGCACGTTGGCCAGGAGCCAGACGATGCCGTCCTGCTGGCTCGTCTCCTCGTCGGTGGTGAAGATCGCGATGACGTCGCGCGCCGGGACGAAGCGCTCGCGCTTCCAGCGGATCATGTTGGCCATGATCACGGCGGCACCGCCCTTGTTGTCCGTCGAGCCGCGGCCGTACAGGTAGCCCTCCACCTCGTGCATCGCGTACGGGTCCATGGACCAGTCGTCGCGCAGCGCCTCCACCACGTCGATGTGCGCCATCAGGAGGATGGGGGTCGCGGCGGGATCGCTGCCGCGCAGCGTCGCGACCAGGTTCTGGTGCAGCGAGTCGGGACCCGCCAGCTGCACATCGGCGGCGGCATAGCCCGCCGAGCGAAGGTGCGCGGCCATCGCCGTGTTGGCCCTGGTCATCTGCCGTCCACTGGGCGCGGTGTTGAAGGCGATCAGCTCACCCAGGATCGCCTTGACCAGTGAGTCCTGCGTCGCCGCGCTCCCGCTCACCCGCTCCTGCGCGACGGCGGTACGCGCGTGGGCCAGGGCAAGGCAGGCCGTCGAGATGGCGGGGAGGAAGCGTCGGAGAGACCGTGGCATGCATCGGGGAATGGGGACGCGCTAACCTACTTCGCCGCGCGGCGCCCGGCAGCGGCGGGGCGGGCGCGATCGCGCCAGCGCGGCTAGCTTTCGCGCCGGTTCACGCCTTCCCGTCCTTCAGCACCAGCAGGAGATCGCCCTTGTCCGCCTCCGCCGACGCGCGCACGACCACGCTCGACGCGCTCTGCATCAATACCGTCCGCACCCTGGCCATGGACGCCGTGCAGCAGGCCGAGAGCGGGCACCCCGGCGCCCCCATGGGGCTCGCCCCGCTGGCCTACGCGCTGTACACGCGCCACCTCAAGCACAACCCGGCCGACCCGCACTGGCCCGACCGCGACCGCTTCGTCCTGTCCAACGGGCACGCGTCGATGCTGCTGTACGCCTCATTGCATCTGGCGGGTTACGACCTGCCGCTCGACGAGATCCGCCGCTTCCGCCAATGGGGGAGCAAGACGCCCGGCCACCCGGAGTTCGGGCACACGCCGGGGGTGGAGACGACGACGGGGCCGCTGGGGCAGGGGCTGGCCACCGCCGTGGGGATGGCCGCCACCGAGGCGCACCTGGCCGCCACCTTCAACCGCGATGGCCACACCATCGTGGACCACGTCACGTGGTTCGTGGCCGGCGACGGCTGCCTGATGGAAGGGATCTCGCACGAGGCCGCGTCGTTCGCCGGGCACTTCAAGCTCGGCAAGCTGATCGGCTTCTACGATGACAACGGGATCTCGATCGACGGCAAGACGAGCCTGACCTACAGCGATGATGCCGCACAGCGCTTCGCGGCGTACGGCTGGCAGGTGCTGCACATCGGTGACGTGAACGACCTGGCGGCAATCGACGCGGCCGTCGCTGCCGCCCGGGCCGACACCGCGCGCCCCACGCTCATCATCACCAGGACGCACATCGGCTACGGCTCTCCCAACCGGCAGGACACCGCCAAGGCGCACGGCGAACCGCTGGGGAAGGAAGAGATCGCCCTGACCAAGGCCGCGCTGGGGTGGACCGAGACCGAGCCCTTCACCATCCCGCCCGAGGCGCTGGCGCACTGGCGCGCCGCCGCGGGGCACGGCGCCCAGGCACACGACGCGTGGCGCAAGGCGCTCATCGCCTACGCCAAGGCGCATCCCGACGCCGCCAAGGAGTTCGGCCGGCGCGTGCAGGGCGACCTTCCCGCCGGATGGCAGCAGGCGCTCCCGGCCTTCACCCCGGAGAACGGCAATGTCGCCAGCCGCAACGCGTCGGGAATGGTCCTCAACGCACTCGCCGCGAAGGTCCCCGAACTCATCGGCGGCTCGGCCGACCTGAGCGGCTCCAACCTCACCATCATCAAGGACGCCCCGCGCTTCGAGGCCGGCAGCTTCGCCGGGCGCAACGTGCACTTCGGCGTGCGCGAGCATGCCATGGGGGCGATCATGAACGGGATGGCGCTGCACGGCGGCGTGATCCCGTATGGTGGCACCTTCCTGGTCTTCGCCGACTACATGCGCCCCGCCATCCGCCTGGCCGCGCTCATGGGCCAGCGCGTGATCTACGTCTTCACGCACGACTCCATCGGCCTGGGCGAGGACGGCCCCACGCACCAACCCGTGGAGCAGCTCACCTCGCTGCGCTGCATCCCCAACCTCACCGTCATCCGCCCCGCCGACGCCGCCGAGACGGCCGAGGCGTGGCGCGCGGCGCTGCAGCACAAGACCGGGCCCGTCGCGCTCGTCCTCACGCGGCAGAAGCTCCCGCTGATCAACCGCACGACGTACGGCGCGGCCGCCGGGACGCTGCGCGGCGCCTACGTCCTGTCCGATGCCCCTGACGGCGCCCCCGAGCTGCTGCTCATCGCCTCGGGGTCCGAGGTGGAGATCGCCATGGCAGCCCAACCCGTCCTGCAGGCCCAGGGGATCAGTGCGCGCGTGGTCAGCATGCCGAGCCAGGAGCTCTTCCTGCGCCAGGACGCCGACTACCAGGCCACCGTCCTTCCGGCAGGCGCACGGCGCGTGGTGGTGGAGGCCGCGCATCCCATGTCCTGGCATCGGTTCGTGGGTGCCGAGGGCGCGATCGTCGGCATCGAAACGTTTGGGGCCAGCGCCCCGTACCAGCGGCTGTACCAGGAGTATGGACTCACCGCCGGCGCCGTGCTGGCGGCGGCGCGGCGCGTCGCGGGGCGAGCCCCGTAACGCGCCACTCACCGCCCGGCACGCCCGCGGCCCGCGGTCGCGGGCACACCCGCGCGTCTGGAATCGGAGCGTCTGCATGACTCGGCTGCTCGCACCTTCCCCGCACGCTCGTCCGATCGGGCGCCTGGCGCCAGCCCTCGTTGCCGCGCTCGCGATTGGCGTGGCCCCCGCGGCGGCGCAGGCGCAGCTCGCCTCTCCGATGGAGCTTCGCATTCCCAAGCCGCCCACCCTCGCCACGGTGGACGGCGCCGGGATCCTGGCCTACGAGCTGCACCTCACGAACTTCACCGCGCAGCCACTTACGGTGCGCCGCGTGGAAGTTCTGGAGCCGTCGGCCGCCGGGCGCGTGCTGCTGGCGCTCGAGGATACCGCGCTCGCCAACGCCATGCTGCGACCGGGCGTGGCCCCGCCGCCAGCGGCAATCGACCGTCCGCGGGTGACGGGCGGCCTGCGCGCCGTGGTGTACATGTGGGCTCCGGTCGACGCGCGCACGCCACCGGCGCGCATTCGCCACCGCGTCACGCTGGTGCGGGGGAGCGGTGACAGCGCGAGCACCGTCGTGGTGGAGGGGGGCGCGGTGACCGTCAGCGCCGACGTCGCCACCATCGCCCCGCCGCTGCGCGGGGGGCCGTGGCTGGCGGCCAATGGTCCCGACCCGGTGGCCGGGCATCGCCGCGCGCTCATCCCCATCGAAGGCACCCCCGCCATCGCCCAGCGCTTTGCCATCGACTACGTGAAGGTCGATTCGAGCGGACGCACCTTCACCGGCGATCGCCTGAACAACGCCAGCTACTACGCGCAGGGGATGGAGGCGCTGGCGGTGGCCGACGGACGCGTCGTGGCCACCAAGGACTCCATTCCCGAGAACATTCCCGGCGCCAACTCGCGCGCCGTTCCCATCACGCTGGAAACGGTCGGCGGCAACCACGTGATCATCGACATCGGGAACGGGCGCTACGCCTTCTACGCGCACCTGCAGCCGGGATCGCTCCGGGTGAAGGTCGGCGACCGGGTCCGTCAGGGGCAGGTGCTGGGGCTGGTGGGGAACTCGGGCAACTCCACCGAGCCGCACCTGCACTTTCACCTCAGCGACTCGCCCTCACCGTTAGGCTCGGAGGGCATTCCCTACGTGCACGACCGGCTGGAGGTGGTGGGGCGCTGCCGCGCGAACTTCATGGCGTGCGCGCCCGTCCCAACGGAGGTGCGGCGACGGGAGATCCCCAGCAGCAAGATGGCGGTGCGGTATCCCTAGAGACGGGAGACGGGAGACGGGAGACGAGAGACGCGAAGGGGGTCAGCGGGGGGTGCTGAGGCCGGCGCCGATGGGGTAGCGGTCGCTGATGGTCACCGGGAGCCGGCCCGTCGGGCGCAACTCGCCCGTGAGCGCCCGGATGAACGAGGAGAAGTAGATCTCCTGGTTGCCGAACCAGCCGCGCTCGCCATACCCCACCAGGTAGGCGGGGACGTCGGGGAGCTTCCGCAGGTGGTGCGGGTTGCCGTAGGACATCGCGACGACCGCGCGCGGCTTGGCGGCGATCACCCGCTGCACGAAGGCCAGGTCGGCAGCGCGGATGGGTGTCGCGTCGCCCACACGATCGCGCGCCACGAAGAGCGAGACGATGACAAGGTCGGCCGTGGCCACCGCGCGCCATGCCTCGTCGTACACCGCCGGGTCCATGCGCGGGGTGAAGGTGTAGCTGACGGTTCCCGGCATCGCCGCCGCGAGCCGTGCGGCGAGGATGGCCGGCGAGGGGTCGGTGTCGAGCTTCTGGATGCTGAGGTTCACCACGCGGCGTGTCGCACCCGCTCCGGGCGGCGACAGCGGGACCACGCCCTCGTTCCGCAGCATCGTGAGCGAGCGGTCGGCCACCTCCTGGGCCAGTTGCCAGGCGGCCGGCGTCCCCACGTGCTCGGCCACGCGCGACTCGTCCACCAGCCTGTTGCGGTGCAGCCCGAGCCTCGCCTTGAGGACGAGGAGCTTGCGCACCGCCGAGTCGATGTGCGACTCGCGCAGCCGCCCGCTGCGCACCGCCGCGGCCATGGCGCGAATGGTCGCGACGGGGTCCTTCGGCTTCAGGATCATCTCGTGCCCCGCCTCGAAGGCGCGAATCGCCACCTCCTCGGCGCCAAAGCGGGCCACGACGTGATCGTACCACAGGTCGTCGGTGGTGAGGATGCCGCGAAAGCCAAGGCTGTCGCGCAGCCAATCGGTCGCCAGGCGGCGCTCCACGCTGGCGGGAAGGTCGGAACCGCCCGTGACGGCGGGGACCGCGACATGCTCCGTCATCACGTAGTCCACGCCGGCCGCGATGGCATGGCGAAAGGCGGCGAAGTCCTGCGCGCGGACTGCATCGGCCGGTTTGGGATTCCACGTCCAGGGCGCTCGGTTGGGCATGACCTCCACGTCACCCCGTCCCGGGAAGTGCTTGGCAGCGGTGTACATCCCGTTGTCGTGGTAGCCGCGCACGTAGGCGCGCGCCATGCGCGCCAGGAGCGCCAGATCGCCGCCAAACGAGCGCACCCCTTCCGCGGGGTTTTCCGGGCGCCACGCGATGTCGACGGCGGGCGAGTAGGTGAGGTGGATCCCCATCGCGCGCCCCTCGGTGGCTGCGGTCGCGGCGGCGCGGTACATGAGCGCCGTGTCGCCGGCAGCCGCAAAGGCCATGTTGGCCGGAAACTCCGTTGCCCCCGCCACCTGCTGCCCGGGGCCTCCCTCGAAGTCCGCCGCCATGAGGAGCGGAACGGCAGCGGCGCGTTGCAGCCGGTTGAGGAGGCTGGCCACGTCGCGCGGCGTGCCGCCGTAGAAGACGAACATCCCCACGCCCTGATCGCGCGCCAGCGACAGCCAGCGCTCCACGCGCGGGTCGTTGGCGCTGGCGTAGCCGCCGGTGATGTCCGGGACGATGAGCTGCGCGATCCTGCGTTCGAGCGAAAGCGAGCGCAGGGTGCGCTCCACCCATGCGCTGCCGGCCGCATCGGGCGCGGCCGGAACGCGCTGGGCGTACGCAGGGGCGACGCTCACGCCCAGGATACCGACGGCCGCAACTTGTGCGGCGAGGCGCCGCGCCGCAGCTTGCCGCCGTCCGATGCGGTCTGCCGCGCCATGCTGCAGCGAGGTTGCACGACGTGGGTGGTCGATCATCCGCAGCCGGGGGAGTGTCATCGTGAGTGTCGCACATGCACGGGGCCGACCGCCGTCCCCGCACGGCGATGAAGCACGCGGAGACGGCCACGCTACGTTAGCGCGTCGAGGTCGGTGGGCAAGGCATCGCGCGCGGAGTGCCGGCGTGACCCGTGGTGCCGCCGTGCATGCCGCCTGTGCCGCGCCGTCGGCCGACCGCCCCGCGCGCGATGCGTCGCTTGCCGCTCGGGTGAACGCCGTCATCGCGCCGCTCGTGGAGGCGCACGAGTTCA
>CAZVDJ010000032.1:0-16307 GCA_964626245.1 uncultured Gemmatimonadaceae bacterium | reverse complement strand
CACCCACAACACGGCATACGAGATTGTGAAGAGTGACTGGAGTTCAGACGTGTGCCGTCTGGTGGGCGTGCCTGCCGCTCTGGCCGCTGCTCGCCTGGCTGGTTCGCATCGCACCGCTGGGGCGCGAGCACCTGCTGCGCAATGGGGCGATCCTGTTGGGTGGAACGCTCGGCGCGGCGGCGGTTCGCCACTATCTCCTGTCGCCGGTGGTGGTGTGGGTGACGGGGACGAACGAGAGCGCGGCCAGTGCGGTGGCGCGCACGCTGACGTACTTCACCACCTTCCTCGTGGTGGTCGGGCTGCAGCATGCCGTGCACTACTATCGGGGGTTGCGGCGCCGCGAGCTCGAAGCGGCGGATATCGCCCGCGCGCTGGCCGAGGCGCGGCTGGCCGCGCTGCGCACGCAGCTGCAGCCTCACTTCATGTTCAATGCACTCAACGCGATCGCGGCGCTGTTGCACACCGATCCCATGCGCGCCGATCGCATGCTGACGCGCTTCGCCGCCCTGTTGCGATTCGTGCTGCAGTCTGGCGTGGCCGACGAACACGCGCTGCGTGACGAGGTGGAGGTGCTCCGGCAGTATCTCGGCCTCATGGAGATGCGCTTCGGCGATCGCCTCGACGTCGAGTGGCGCATCGATCCGGCGCTGCTCGACCGGCCGGTGCCGTGGATGGTGTTGCAGCCGCTGGTGGAGAATGCGCTCGAGCACGGTGTTGGCGATCGACCGGATCCGCTGCATCTCCGCATCTCGGCGGCCGCCGACGGTGACGGGGTCGTGCTGGCGGTGGAGGACGATGGCGTGGGGATTCCGCCGTCGGGGGTGACGATGCTGGGGGTGGGACTTGGCAATACGCGCGAGCGTCTGGCCCAGCTGTATGGCGAGTCCGCCACGCTGCGGCTCGAGGCTCGACGCGAGGGCGGCACCCGTGCCGTCGTGCACCTGCCGGCGGTACGCAGGGGGGACGGCCGATGAGCGCCCCCGCCACCTGGCGTGTGGTCATTGCCGATGACGAGCCGCTGGCACGCACACGGTTGCGCGGCTTGCTGCAACGACACGCCGCATTCGAAGTCGTCGCCGAGTGCGCGACGGGCGAGGCGGTGCTCGCGGCCATCGATGCGCAGGCGGTGGACGTGCTCTTTCTGGACATCCGGATGCCGGCGCTCGATGGCGTGCAGGTGGTGGAGTCTCTCCTGGCCCAGGAGCGACCGGGGGCGATTCCGGCCATCGTCTTCGTCACCGCGTACGACGTGCACGCCGCCCACGCCTTCGATCTCGACGCGGTGGACTATCTCGTGAAGCCGGTGGATATCGACCGCTTCGACCGGGCCATCGAGCGCGTGCAGGCACACCTCGAACGACGGGCCACCGCGCCCGCCGCGGCGGCCGACGAACGCGAGCACACGCTGGCCGCCGCGCTCGATGTGCTGGCGCGGCTGGCACCTGCGACCCGCTTTCCCGCACGGTTTCCGGTACGCGACCCCCGCGGCATCTACTTCGTGGCCACGAGCGACGTGGAGCGGGTGGAAGCCGACGGCAACTACGTGGCGCTGGTCGCCGGCGGGCGGCGTCACCTGGTGCGCGAGACGATGCGCAAGATCGAGCAGCGTCTCGATCCGGAGCGTTTCGTGCGGGTGCATCGCTCGGCGATCGTGCGCATCGACTGCATTCGCCGGTTGGAGCCGTGGGGGCACGGTGAGTACCGGATCACGCTGTCCGACGGGACGCGGCTGACGTCGAGCCGCACCTGCGGTGACGCGATCAAGCGATTGATGGAGTGAGCGAGCGGCAGATGTCCCGAGCGCTCGGGAGAACGCTAGGGAGGTGCCACCAGCCGGTGCATCTGACCACTGACCGGTGCGGACCGGTACAGGTGACGAGGCAGGCGGCGATGACGTCGCCGCGCGTCGAGCGGTCCGCCATGCGGACAAGCGTGCCGGACTCGTCCACGGTGAGGATGGCGAGGGGGCGCTTGTGGAGATCGATTCCAGAGAGCAACATGCGGCGGCTCCCGCTCGAGGGATCCAGGTATCTCGTCGCTCGACTCTCTCGAGAATGTCCGAAGGTTGCACCATGGAGAGGTGATGCGAACTGTGCTGCTATTCGGGCTGACGCTGCTGCACATCGGCACGACAGAACTGATCGCGCAGCATCCAACGCCCACCGTATCGCGGGTTGATCCTGTCTCGGCGATCCTTGATGCGTTCCGTACCAACGACATCGTGACGCTGACCGACCCGCACGGCAACCAGCAGGTGCAGCAGTTTCTGCTGACGCTGGTGCGCGATCGGCGGCTGGCCGATCACGTCAACGACATCGTGCTCGAGACGTTGAGCGCGCGCTATCAGGACGTGGTGGATCGGTACGTCCGAGGTGACAGCGTAAACCGCTCCCTTCTGCGCAGGGCGTGGGAAGACCACACGGTGGTGAACAACCTCGGCGCCCACACCGAAGAGGTGCTGGCCGCCATTCGCGAGGCGAACGCCGCATTGCCCGCGTCGCGACGAGTGCGGGTGCTTGCGGGCGATCCGCCGATCGACTGGGACAACGTCGATTCAGGACAGGAGCATCGGCGCTGGATTGAACTGCGTGACAGCTACCCTGCCGACGTTGTTCGACGCAACGTGTTGGATCGCGGACGCAAGGCGCTGCTCGTTTATGGTCAGGGACATCTCCTCCGGCAGCAGATCGCGACGAACTACGACATGTCCGCCTGGCAGGCACAGACGGTCGTGAGTCTGCTACAGCGCGATCATGACGCTCGCATCTTCAACATCTGGACGCTGCTGCGCGCTGCAGACCTCCCCGTGACGCTCGACTCATCGCGCGCGCCCAGCCTGTTCGTCTTGCGTGGCACAGCACTGGGCGCGCTCGATTTTGCGGCGTACGATCGTGGCCTGAACGGAAGCCGGGTAGGTGTCAAGGATGGCAAGTTGGTGCAGGTGCCGCGCGAAGAATGGAAAGCGCTCGAGATGCAGTCGCAGTTCGACGCGCTGCTCTACCTCGGTCCAGTCTCTGCGATGACCACAGCGTCGGTCCCGACGGCGTTGTGTCAGGATACGGTATTCGTCAGGCGTCGCGTCGACCGACTCACGCGGTTTGGGCCGCCGCCGGAGTTGCAGCGCTTCAAGCAGGCGTGTGGCCTGTAACGCTCACACGTGCGGTGCAGCAGACGCTCTCGTTGTGCTGAGGCGAGCGTGTCGACCGAAAGCGGAGGGAGTTTGATGCGCGCCATGAACACCGCCCTCCTCACGCTGTTGCTGGCCGTCGGCTGCACCCGCCCGCCAGCCTCGTTGAGCGCTGACCATGCCGCAGCGCTCGGGGACAGCGCTCGCGCCTTCCTGGCACAGTTCTCTCGACTGTCGGAAGCTGCCCAGTGGGATTCACTGAGTGAGTTGTACTCCGCTCGCGCTGACTTCCGCTTCGCCTCCTCTCTCAAGCTCCCGCATGTCTGACGATTCCACCGCCGGCGCGCAGCGCTTCCCGTACGCCACGCACCTCAACGTGCGCTTCCCCGCGCTCGAGCGCATCGATATCGACAGCCTCGTCGCCGAGGTGCGCGACGCGTGGTACAACCAGACGCTCACCCGGGTCAACGACTCCGTCGTGCGGCTCGGTGTCATGACGGGGGAGTACCATTGGCATCATCACGACGCGGATGACGAGTTCTTCTTCGTCCTCTCCGGCCGCTTTCTCATCGACCTCGAGCCCGCCGCAGACGGCGTGACACCCGGCCGCGTCGTCGAACTGGGGCCCCGCCAGGGCTTCACCGTGCCCCGAGGCGTGGTGCACCGCACCCGCGCGCCCGAACGCAGCGTGATCCTCATGGTGGAGACCGCCGCCATTGTACCGACGGGCAGCTGACCGCCCCTCCGGGCAGGCGCCGCATCGAACAACGGTGGATTGCAGCAGACGACCACGCTACGGGGTGCCAGCCCCGATCGCGCGGTATCCTCCAGCGGTCAGGAGCTCCGCACGTTCAGGGTGTGGAATAGCCTCACCTCAACTCGGATACGGCCGCCGACGGCGCGACTGGCGTCGACCTCAGCTGCGACGTCACCGCGGTTTCGTCCGGCGCGGACCTCCTCGGCGAAGAGACGCGTCGTCTCCGAGCCGGGTGTCACCATCGGGCCTCCCGCCTGAAGCCACGCGCGCAGGTGCTTCGGATTATTAGAAGGATGGTGGCAGGGGGTGCGGACGGCGTCCTCCTGGCGGCTGCCGAGCTGCCGCCGCTGTTCGACGGCATGGAGGTGGACGGAGTGCCGCTGCTGGACACGACGCGCATCCACGTGAGCGCGGCGGTGGACGCCCTCCTCGCCTGGCGCCGCGCTCGGCACCTGGCACGGGCGGCCCCGGGAAACACCCACCCGGCGCCGCCCGTAGTCTCGCTACCGACCGGCCGTCGATTTCCCCCCAAAGCACCACCAACACGAGCCCGAGCCCATGGAACGCCTCCTTCAGGACCTGCGCGTCGCGGCGCGACGCCTGCTCAAGCGCCCGGGCTTCACCCTCATCGCCATCCTCTCGGTAGGGATCGGGATCGGGGCGAACACGGCGATCTTCTCGCTGGTCAACGCCGTCATCCTGCGCAAGGCGCCACTGGACCGGCCGGGCGAGCTGGTCGATCTCTACAAGACGCTCCCCGGCTTCACGCACGGGCCCATGTCGTTTCCCGACCTCCGCGACCTGCAGGAGGAGACCGGCGACGTCTTCGCCGGCGTCGCGGGATTCCGCTTCGCGCTGGCCCAGACCGACGTGGGCGGGAGCTTCGAGTCGCTTGCCGGCGAGCTGGTGACGGGGAACTACTTCCCGTTGTTAGGGGTGAGGGCGCAGGTGGGCCGCACCCTCCTTCCTTCGGACGACGTGGCGCCAGGGGCGCATCCGGTGGTGGTGCTCTCGCACGAATACTGGCAGCGGCGCTACGCCGGCGACCCGAAGGTGCTGGGCGAGGAGATCCGCCTCAACGCCCGGCCCTACACCATCGTGGGGATCGCCTCGCGCGACTATCGCGGGGGGATACGGGTGATGTCGCCGGCGTTCTACGCGTCGCGGATGATGACGGCCGACTTGCAGCCGTCGAGCAACAACGAGCTGGAGGAGCGCGGTAACCAGTCGGTCTTTGCCCTGGCGCGGCTCAAGCCGGGGGCGACGCTGGCACAGGCGCGCACCTCGATCGAGCGGTTCGTGCAGACCCAGCAGGTGCGCCATCCGGACACGTGGCACCGTGACGCAGCGATGCCGGTCGTTCCCGTGTCGGACGTGATCATGAACCCGATGATCGACCGCGTCCTCGTCCCGGCGGCGGTGCTGATGATGGCGATCGTCGGGTTGGTGCTGCTGATCGCGTGCGCCAACCTGGCCAGCTTCCTCCTGGCGCAGGCCGCCGACCGCCGCCGGGCGGTGGCGGTGCGGTTGGCGATAGGCGCCGGGCGGGGGCGGCTCCTGCGCCAGTTCCTCACGGAAACGACGCTCCTGGCGCTGCTGGGCGGGGGAGCGGGGCTCGCCCTGGCGGCGGTGGCGCTCGAGGCGCTGGTGCGCGCCAACCTCCCGCTGCCACTCCCCATCTCGCTCGACCTGTCGCTCGATCCCGTGGTGCTGGCGGCGACGCTGCTGCTCACCGCAGTGGCCGGTTTGTCATTCGGGCTGGTGCCGGCGCTGCAGGCCACCCGCCCCGACATCGCCGCGACCATCAAGCACGAGACGGTGGGGAGCGGGCGCGGGCGCACCGTGTCGCTGCGCAGCGCCCTGGTGGTGGTGCAGGTGGCGGTGTCGCTGGTGCTGCTGGTGGGGTCGGCGCTCTTCCTGCGCAGCTTCCAGGCAAGGCTCGACATCGATCCCGGCGTCGGCTCGGCGCCGGCGGTGGTGCTGACGCTGCAGGAGCCGGTGGGGCGGCGCTCCGTGGCGCAGATCGAGCAGTACTTCACGCAGCTGCGCCGAGAGGTGGCCGCCATCCCGGGGGTGGTGTCGGTCGGCCTCACCGAGGACCTCCAGCTCAGCCCCCTGAACAATCTCTCCACGGAAGTGGTGGTGCCGGGGGTCGATCCGCCGCCGGGGCGCGAGGCTCATGACATCGACCGCACGCGCGCCACCGAGGGCTTCTTCGACGCGGCAGCGGTTCGCATCGTGGACGGGCGACCCTTCGACGCCACCGATGTAGCCGGCGGGAACCCGGTGGCCATCGTCAGCCAGGCCTTCGTGCGCAAGTTCTGGCCGGGGGAGAGCGCGATAGGACAGACGATGCGCGTGCGCGGAAAGGAGGTGACGGTGGTGGGCGTGGCCGGCGACTCGAAGATCCGCTCGCTCGGTGAGGAGCCGGTGCCGTACCTGTACGAACCGTTTGCGCAGGCCCCCACCGGGGGGATGACGCTCGTGGCGCGCACGCAGGGGGACGCTGAACCACTCATCGGCGCGGTACTGGCCGCCGCCCGCCGCCTCGATCCCGATGTGGTGGTGGTGGAGGCGAAGACGATGGAACGGCACCTGGCCACGTCGCTCCTGCCGCACCGGATGGGGGCGTGGGTGATTTCCGCCTTCGGCACCCTGGCGCTCCTGCTGGCCTCGATTGGGCTCTTCGGGATCGTGAGCTACGCCGTCTCCACGCGCGAGCGCGAAGTGGGGATCCGCATGGCGATGGGGGCCGATGCGGGGCGGGTGATGCGGCTGATGATGGGGGGCGGTTTGCAGCTGGTGGCGATCGGCGTCGCCCTGGGGCTGGTGCTGTCGGCGGCAGCGGCGCGGGTGTTGAGCGGCGTGCTCTACGGCGTCAACGCCACCGATCCGATGGCCTTCGTGGTCGCCCCGCTCGTGCTGCTTGGGGTGGCGGTGGCAGCGGCGTGGGTCCCCGCAAGGCGAGTGACGCGCATCAGCCCGGTGCGGGCGATTCGCTCGGAGTAGCGGCGGGGGCGACACCGGGGGCGATGTAAGCATGGCGGCGTTCCTCACGACAGACAGAGCAGCATGACGCGAAATCGGGAAGTCCTCGGTGTTGCGGCCGGCGCGGCCCTGCTCCTGGCCCTTATGCTCCTGCTGGCCGCGTCGGCCGCGGGCGCTGGCCTGATGACTGGCGCGCCCGGAGGGGCGCTCGACCTCGGCCCGTGGATCAGGCTCGAGATTGCCGGTGGCGCGGTGGCCAGCACGCTCGCCGGATACGTCTGCCGCAACGTCGCCGGCTCGGGGCGCGCACCGTTGGGGCTGGCGGCCGTTGCGCTGACCTTTGGCGCACTGGAGTCGGTGGCCCTGCTCAGCGCGAGCGGCAGCGGCCGGATCCTCGTGCCGGCGTGGGGAGCGCTCGCAGCGCCCATGGTGACCGTACTCGGCGTGCTGCTCGGTGGATGGCTGGCGGGTCGCGGACGTCCAGTCGCGGAAAGGCGCGCCCACGCACTGCCTGACGAGCCGCGCACGCACTCGCGGGTCGCGTTGTTCATCCCTCCCCTGGTGCTCGCGTCGGCAATCGCCGTGGCCGCCTTCGGCATCCCGCAGTCTGGTGCCGGAGTGGTGGCAACCGCGCTCACACTCGACTTCACCGTCGTCGTCCCCGGACTGGTCTACCTGCTCTTCGTGCGGACGAAGCGCTTGCCGTGGGTAGGGGTCGTGCCGGTCTTCGTCGGCTCGTACGCGATTGCCTTCGCCATGCTCCCGGCGGAGCATCGCGGCCTGCTCGATGCCATGGCGGTGCTCGCGGTCCCTGCGGAGGTGGGCTTCGTTACCTATCTCATTGGCCGAGTGCGGCGCGCCATCCGCCAGCCATCACGGGTGCACGGCGACTTTGCCGCGCGCTTCCGGGTGACGGCACGCGAGGCGATCGGCTCGCGACTGCCCGCCGACATCCTCACCACCGAGGTGGCTTTGCTCTACCATGCCTTGCGGTGGCCGCGGCGCATGGTCCCTGACGGCGCGGCGTTCAGCGTGCATCGCGGCGTGGGCTACGGCACGGTGATGGTAGGGCTCTTCATGGTGCTCGCGATCGAGACCGTGCCGGTCCACCTGTTGGTCAGCCGGTGGAGCCCGGTCGCGGCGTGGATCCTCACCGCGCTGAGCGTTTACGCCGGTGTCTGGCTCCTTGGTGACTACCGCGCCATGACCGCTCGCCCGCTCGTCGTCACGGCGACTGAGCTCAAGCTCCGCGTGGGGTTGCGATGGGAGGCCGACATCGCCCGGGGAAACATCGCCGCGATCGACGTCGTGCGCCCCAGTGATAGCGGCGCACCGAAGGGGGCGCTCGACGCGACGCTCCTCGACCAGCCCACGGTCCGCATCCGCCTGCACGAGCCGGTCGAGGTGATGGGGATGTACGGGATCCGGCGCTGCACGTCGGAGATCTGGCTCACCGTGGATGGGGCGGAGCGGCTGGCGGCGCTCTGACGCCGCACCGCGACCCGCCCCCCCATTCCGCCAACGGCCACACAATCGTGGACGCCGGCGCCATCAGGTGCGACGATGAGCGTCCAACCTCACCCATCCCCATGCGACGTTCATTCGCACTGCTCGCCCTCAGTCTCACCGTCCTTCCGCACGCGGCCCTGTCCCAGCGCACGGCAGGCGACGTCCTTCGGCTCGCCATGGAACGCGCGGGCGGCGCGCCAGCGCTCGAGCGCGTGGAGCGCGCCCACATCGAGCAGATGACGCTCTGGCACCGGCAGACCTTCGAGGATCGCCCCTTCGGCGACCAGGTGGGCTCGTACGAGCGCGTGACCGACCAGCGCGACTACACCATCCCCGCCTGGCGCAACACCCGCCGCTTCCTGGGGGGCGGCGCGCCGCCGGGCGTCGAGATCATCGACCTGGTGCGCGACACCATCGCCGCCCGCTTCTCGCCCCAGGGGCCCAACGCGCCGGCCGCGTGGGGACCGCTCAACATCGCGTACGTGGACGAACGCCGCGAGCTCTTCACCTTTAGTCCCGAGCGCCTCCTCCCGCTCGCGATGCGCGACCCGAAGCTCGCGCTCCTCCCCGACACGCTGATCGACGCCGGACTCCACCACCGGGTGAAGGCGACGATCGAGCGCTTTCCCGTCACGCTCTTCGTGCACGCCGGCACTGGGTTGCTCGCACGCGCCCGCTTTCGGGCCGCGCAGCCGCGCGACTTCGGCCTCGCGCCGTTCGGCAACATGGAGGTGGACATCTGGTACAGCCAATGGCGCCCGGTCCCGGGGCCCGGTGGGCAGCAGCTGCGCTATCCGGGGCAGATCGACATCGCGCGGTTGGGGCGCCCCTACAAGCGCCTCACGATCCTGAGTGCGCGATTCGACGCGGCGGCGGCGCCGGATAGCTTCACGATCGCCGACGACGTGCGCGCACGATACCGCGACGCCGCCACGCGCCCCATGTGGGAGATCCCGGTCGATTCCGGGAAGATCACCGAAGGAAAATTCGCCGTGCTCGGAACTCCCGGCTTTGCGCCGCAGGCGGTGAAGGTGGGCTCGCAGTGGCTCCTGCTCGAGGGGAGCGCGGTGCCGGAGCGCGCACCCGTGGAGGAGGCATGGCTGCGCGCCAGGGACGGCGCCGGATTCGGCGGCGTCCTGATCTCGACGTCCACGCCCCCTCGCGGCGGGATGGCGTGGTTCGTCCGCAACCGGCGCCCCGTGCTGCATGGGCGCGGTGCGGCGCGCGCAGCCGCCGTCGTCCTCGCCAACTGGGACGTCTCCGAACGCACGACAGCGGTTTCCCGGGGACAGTGGGTGAAACTCGGCGGCGATTCGCTGTGGGTCGAGCCGTTCGACGCTCCGGGTTCCGCCGGTGGGTTGCTGGCCTATGTTCCCTCACTCCGATGGGCGTATCACGCCCTGGCCCTCGACCCCCTGGTGAAGACACTGATCATGGAGCGCGTGAAGGAGCGCGGTTGGACGGTCGAACACCTTGGCCACGCCCGCGCGCTCACCACGCCGGTGACGCCCGCCCCGCGCGCCGGCGCCGGTCGTTAGGCATGGAGCCCACCACGCGGGGGGAACAGACCGCAACCCCTGCGTGGAGGTGGATCTGGCTCGCGTGGCTCTTTCCAGCGGTCATCAGCACGCTGCAGCAGGTGGCGCTCTACGCGAGCCGAGGGGCGCTGGCGCGGGAGTGGCCGTACGCGGCGCTGCAGTTCCCGCGCATGATGGCCTGGGCGCTGGTGACGCCGCTCATCTTCGCGGCGCATCGGCGCTGGCCGCTGCAGCGCCCGGGGCTCGCGCGCAACATCGCGATCCACGCGGGGCTGTCCACGGCGATCTCGGTCGTCATGGAGTCGGTCTGGCTCCCGCTCACCGTCGCCATCTCCGCTCGGCTCAATCCGGGCGTCCCGGAACCGGTGGGGCTCTCGCTCTATCTCATCGCCTTCCTCGGGCGACTGGTCCCGGGAGCCCTCACCTACGCGGCGGTGCTCGGCGTCGCCTCCACGCTGCAGTCGCGCGAGGCGCTGCGCCGGCGCGACGTGGCGTCGGAGCAGCTGCGCGGGCAGCTCACGGCGGCACAGTTGCATGCGCTCAAGATGCAGCTGCAACCACATTTCCTCTTCAACACGCTGCATGCCATCACGGTCCTCATCGCGCGGGATCCGGCGGCCGCCACGCGCATGGTCGCCCGGCTCGGTGACCTGCTCCGCCTCACGCTCTCCCGCGCGCCGCGACAGGAAGTGACGGTCGCCGAGGAGCTGGAGCTCGTGCGGCACTACCTCGACATCGAGTCGGTGCGCTTTGCCGATCGCCTGACCCTTCGCTATGAGGTCGAACCGGCCACGATGGCGGCCGCGGTCCCCGACCTGCTGCTGCAACCGCTGGTGGAGAACGCCATCAAGCACGGCATCGCGTCGAGCACCGACGCCGGCGAGATCGTCATTCGCGCGCGCCGCGACTCGGACGCCCTCATCATCGACGTCTGCAACACGGGACGCCGTGCGACTGCCGAGGCACCGGGGCTGCACCGCGACGGGCTGGGGCTCGCGATCACGCGCAACCGCCTGCAGGCGCTGTACGGCGCACACCAGTCGTTCTCCCTCTCCCTCCAGGCCAGTGGCGGCGCGATCGCCTCCGTGCAGCTCCCCTGGCGCCTCCTCGCGACCCATGCCTGACGTTCGCGTCTTCATCGTCGACGACGAGCCGCTGGTGCGCGAGGGGCTGCGCGCCTTCGCCGAGCGCGATGGCCGCGTGACGGTGGTGGGCGAGGCCAAGTCCGGCGTGGAGGCGGTCCCGATGCTGCGACGCCTGCGCCCGGACCTCCTGCTGCTCGACGTCCAGATGCCGGAGCTCGATGGCTTTGGCGTGGTGGAGGAGCTGGGCGATGACGTGCCCCCCGCCGTGATCTTCGTGACGGCGTTCGACGAGTATGCCGTGCGCGCCTTCGACGCGCACGCGGTGGACTACCTGCTCAAGCCCTTCGAGGAGTCGCGCTTCACGACCGCACTGTCGCGGGCGTTGCAGCGGCTCGAGGGGCCGGAGCGGCTCTCCCCCGCCGGGTGGCGACGCACGATCGCCGAGCTGCGCGCCCCCGCCCAATCGCCGCGCCGCTTCCTGGTCAAGGAGGAGGGGCGCGTGCTGGTCGTCCCTGCCGACGAGATCGAATGGGTCGAGGCCGCCGACAACTACGTGCGGCTGCACACCAGGCAGCGGAGCTGGATGCTGCGCGAGTCCATGCAGGAGATGGAGCTCCAGCTCTGCGGCAACGGCTTTGCGCGCGCACATCGCTCGGCGATCGTGAACCTGGCGCGCGTGCGGGAGCTGCAGCCGCTGTTTGGTGGGGAGTATGTCGTCATCCTCGCCTCGGGCGCGCGCGTCACGCTGAGTCGTGGCTACCGGGATGCCTTTCGCGCGCAGCTCACCGGGGGGTGACGGGCGGGCGCGCGCCCGAGGCCGCGGGCCCAGCCGGATCCCTCGCCACCCGGGCGTCGCGGTGCGCGACGGCGCGGATGTAGTGTCGGAGCGCCTCGAGGTCATTGTCCGTGAGGGTAGCGAAGGGCGGCATTCCCCGGTTCACGCGCGCGCCCGCTCGCACCACCTGCGCGAACGCGGCGGCATCGAGCGGCACCGCGGAGGCGCGCAGGTCGGGCGCCATCGCGTTGGCCACCACGCCGCCCCCGTGGCAGATGGCGCAGTACGTCCCGAAGAGACTGCCGCCGCGCTCCGCCCTGGACTCCAGCAGGGGAAAGCCTGAGTCCACCAGGGGAACGGCGGCGCGGGGCGGTGGCTGCGGCGGAAGG
Organism: uncultured Gemmatimonadaceae bacterium; assembly: GCA_964626245.1. Taxonomy (GTDB): domain Bacteria; phylum Gemmatimonadota; class Gemmatimonadetes; order Gemmatimonadales; family Gemmatimonadaceae; genus SCN-70-22. The sequence goes on along the minus strand of CAZVDJ010000032.1, from coordinate 4,139 downwards.
CTCACCTTCCCGTCCAGGGCAAAGGCCACCAGCCGACGGGTATGGACGCCGTACGCCCACCCCTCGTCAGGCACCCCGGAAGTGAACCCCATCGTGTAGCCGCCGCCATAGCCGACGAGCAGCGCCACGTACTGTCGCCCATTCAGCTTGTAGGTGATTGGAGGAGCGGAGATGCCAAGGCCGAGATCGTGGGACCAGAGCTCCTGGCCGGTGGCCGCGTCGTAGGCGAGGAGCTTGCCGTCGGACCGACCCTGGAAGACGAGGTCGCCCCCGGTGGCCAGCGTCCCGCCGTTCCACGGGTGCTTCTGCGGCACGACCCACGCCGCCCGCTGCCGGACGGGATCCCACGCCTGCAGCTTGCCGGGGCTGCCGTCCTCCGGCACCAGGATCTCGAAGAGTCCCACACCGCTCCCGCCGACAAAGTCCACGCTGCGCCACGAGGTATCGGCACCCATGTCCACGTAGCGTCCGCCCATCTCCATCGTGGGGAGGTAGACCAACCCGGTCCTGGGACTGTACGACATGGCCTGCCAGCTGTGTGCCCCGTGTGCGCTGGGCCAGATCTCGGCTTCGCCGTCGCCGTAGCGCGCGTCGGGCGTTTCCACCGGCCGTCCGCTCGCGGAGTCGACGTGGGTGGCCCAGGTGACGCGTGCGAACGGCCGGGCCGAGATCAGCTTGCCGGTCGAGCGATCGATCACGTAGAAGAAGCCGTTCTTCGGCGCATGAAGGATCGCCTTCACCGTCCGGCCATCCATCTCCACGACGGCGAGCACGATGTCCATGGTGCTCGTCTAGTCCCACTTCTCGCCGGGACTGGTCTGGTAGTGCCACAGGTACTCGCCGTTGTCCGCATTGAGCGCGACGACGGAACTCAGGAACAGGTTGTCCCCGCCCCCAGGGCTGCGGATGCGGCGGTTCCACGGTGAGCCGTTGCCGGTACCGATGTAGACGGCGTTGAACTCCGGGTCGTACGTGATCCCGTGCCAGGCGTTGCCGCCCCCTCCATGCTCCCACCAACTGCCGGTCCACGTCTCGGCGGCCATGGCCATGGCCCGGTTCTCGAAGCCTAGCGCCGGATTGCCGGGGACGACATGGAACTTCCACAGTTCCCGCCCGGTGTCGGTGTCGTATGCGGTGACGAAGCCTCGCGCCCGCCCGACCTCCGTCCCGCCGTTGCCGATGAGCACCATGTTCCGGAACGCCTTGGGCGCTCCCGTGATGTACATCGGCTTGCTGGCGTCGAAGGTTCGCGTGCTCCACGCCAGCGTGCCCGACTTCGCGTCCAGCGCGAGGAGTCGTCCGTCCCAGGTGGCGGCGAAGATTCGCCCCTTGTAGAAGGAGATGCCGCGGTTGTGTACCCACCCCACCTGACGGCGAGTGCCGATCGCCCCGGCCACGTCGGGGTCGTACTCCCAGACCAGCACGCCGGTGGTCGCGTCCACCGCGCGAATGACGTTCATCGTACCGGTGAAGTACATGATGCCGTCGACGACCAGTGGCGTTGACACCAGCCCGACATCGCGCGGGAGGTCCAGGTACCAGGCCACGTCCAGCCTCCGAATCGTCTCGCGGTTGATGTCGTCGAGCGGGCTGTAGCGCTGCTCCGAATGTGTGCGGCCGTAGGCGAGCCAGTCCCCGGTCCGGCTCTCGTCGGCGATCGCTTCATCGCCTAACGAACCGACGTTGCCGCTCGACAGGATGAACCAGAGGGTGACGGGAACGGCGAGCGCGACGACACCGAGTGCGACGCCGGATGCGGTGATGGGAAGCCGACGGGAGGGAGCCATCGGCGAATCTTGGTCGACGGGCAGTTCGGCGTTCGCGGACGCGCGGTTTGCGTTCCGTATGACGTCGACGGTTTCGCACCGACGCGCCGGGGCGCGGGCTGTCCCCGCAGGCGCTCGGCTGCCATGAAGAGTCGGGACCCAGCGTGCTGGAGTTCGACCACGCTACTCAGCGTCCGCAACTCCGCCGCGATGTTGTCCGAAGATGTAGCCCGGGATCCCTGTGAGCACCGGAAGCAACGTCGCGCTCACGATGCGCTCAGTTGCGCGCTGGAATCGTTCGAACACCGCCTCACGCTGCTCACTCACGAGTCGGAGCCGAAGGGTGTCCACTGCCTCGCCCACCCGCGGAACGCCTTCCCATGGTGGCGTTTCCCGGAAGAGATGCACGAACAGCGCGACGAGGACGGCGGTGGTGACGACCAGGACCAGCGAGAAGAGAATCACGCCCGCTCGCTGAAGGTACGTCCCCTTCTGATGGACCGACCGGCGAGACGGCAGGCGATCCTTGTCGATCGCCTGCAGGCCGATGGTCTCGTCGGCGCGGTCCGCGGTGGGCACGGTGGAGGGAGGTACGGATGCGACCACGGAACGAGCAGGTGGATTTCCTGACCGTGCTTTCCCTTCAACTCGATGGTCTTGGCATCGCCTCGCTGCTCGTCGACGAAGTCATAGAGCATGAGCGCCCGGCGAGGTACCTCCGCCTTCGAGATGTTCTTCTTGTTCGCGAGCTGCACCAGCAGAGCAGTTGCGCCCGCGTCGAACGCAATAGTCGTCTTCGTTGCCATATGCTGCTGCCGCCTGAGTGTTCGTTGTCCCGCTCGCCGTGCCCCTGGTGGAAAGGCAGTCGGGCAACGGGACGGACTGGTGCACACAGCAGAGAGATCCCCCATGGCTGCGTGCCCGATCCTTTCATTGCCATAGAAAGCATGGAAAAAATCCGTCAGAACTAACTGCCATGCGCCCCACCTGACTATGCAGGAATTCCCGCAAACCGCTGGCATGTCGCGAGAACGTCCCGTTCTTCCTCCTACCTTGTACGGCGTGTGCCTCCTAAGGATGAGACTTTCAGGGCACATGGGAGGCGACGAAATGGTGGAACTTCGCGTTCTTGTGGATGCATGCAGTATGGATACCCGATGGCATTGCACCGTCCACCCAGGTGACACCATGGAGTCGCCACGAGACTGCCGATATGGTGCGAACTGCCCGCTCGGCGCCATCCGGCCCCCCTCACGTATTCGTCGCGGTCGCGCCGAACGTCGTCGCGACGTCGCAGATGGCGCTCTCGCTGTTCTCCACTCCCGAAGCGCCGGATTCGCCTGCACATGCCGTCCCGTCCGGGCCCGAGCGCTGTCGGGTGATTCCGTTCGATCCGCTGCGCGAGGCTGCGGGCGCGGCCGTCGGTGCGGTGGTCAGCGCGGTCGCCTCCCCGCATTGGGACCTCGCCCTGCTTCGAGTCTCCGCGCGGTTTCCCTCGTTCGCGTCGCCGTTCGGTGGCCTCCCGTCGCCGATCGACACCGTGCATCAGGTCACGGCCGTCGCGACGCAGGGAAGTCCGCCGGCTGTTGAGCCTGCGCTTGTCGCTCGAGGAGCCATGGGCGGCGTCTCCTCGGCGCCATAGGCGCGGTCGCCACCCCAACCGCCTGAATGCCGAGGCCTAACGCTTCTCGCTCCGCGTTCGTCGCGCCCGTGCCGCGGCGAGGGCCCCGCCGTGTCGCTCCACCCACTCGCAGATCCCCGCGAGCGGCTCGTTGATCGACGCGCCCATCGCGGTGAGCGAGTACTCGACTCGCGGCGGCACGACCGGAAAGACCCGGCGCTCCACGAGCCCGTGCACCTCGAGAGCGCGAAGTGTCTGCGTGAGCATCTTCTGCGACACGCCCGGGAGTGTCTTCTTCAGCTCCCCCGTGCGCTTGGTGCCGCGCGCCAGCGCGTGGATGACCGGAATGGTCCACTTGTCAGCCAGAAGCGTCACCACGAGCGCGCTCCCGGGGTAGCGCAGGAATACATCATGGGGCGCTGCGGCCGCCGCGGACCGAGGCGTGCGTCGGGAGGGAGGCATGGGAGAGACGTGGGAGTCGCGCGCAACCTATGCCGACATCGGCTGCGGTTCCATGAGTACCTCGAGGTGCCTATGGCAGTTCCGGGTGCGTACTTGTCGCCCCGGTTCGTAGGCCGCTAGCGTGAGCGCCATGAGTCTTCGCGACCCCAATCCCGTGAATGCGGCTCGCCCGAGGCGCGTCGCCATCGTCATCGCCAACCCTGCCGTCTCCACCACGACCAGCTGGCCGGTGGGGTTCTGGTGGAGCGAGCTGGCACACCCGTTCCACGCGTTTCGCGAGAGGGGGTACC
>CAZVDJ010000031.1:2872-16339 GCA_964626245.1 uncultured Gemmatimonadaceae bacterium | reverse complement strand
GCTCCGGTGTCGCGCGCGCTCACGGAGGTCATCGGCGGTCGCCGCCAGGTGCGCGGACAGAGCATGGACGCGGCGGGGCGGCGGGTGGCGTTCGTGGCCACCAGCATGGACAAGCCGACGGAGCTCTACATCGCCAATGCCGACGGCAGCGGCGAGCGGCGGCTGACGGGCTTCAACGACGCGCTGCTGAAGGAGGTGGCCTTCAGCGACGCCGAGCGCTTCACGTACAAGAGCGTGGGGAACGTGGAGGTCGAGGCGTGGCTCATGAAGCCGCACGGGTACCAGCCGGGCAAGAAGTACCCGATGGCGCTCTACATCCACGGCGGTCCGCACTCGCAGTACGGCGAGGGATGGTTCGACGAGTTCCAGAACCTGGCCGCGGCGGGGATGTGGGTGCTCTTCACCAATCCTCGCGGCTCATCGGGATACGGTGCGAAGTTCACCTTTGCCACCCGCGGGCGCTGGTTCGCCGAGGACTACCAGGACCTGATGAAGGCGGTGGACATCGCGGCGGCGCGCCCCGACGTCGACTCCACGCGCATGGGGGTCACGGGCGGCTCGTACGGTGGCGTGATGACGGCGTGGGTCACGGTGAAGACCAACCGGTTCAAGGCGGCGCAGGCCGACCGCATGATCTCCAACTGGTGGTCGTGGTACGGGACGAGCGACGCGCAGGGGCTCACCGAGTTCGAGTTCTTTGGCAAGCCGTGGGACAACCCGGCGATGTACGACTCGCTCTCGCCCATCCGCTACATCCGGAAGGTCCGCACGCCCACGCTCATCGTGCAGTCGGAGGAGGATCATCGCACGCCGATGACCGACGCCGAACAGTGGTTCATCGGGCTCAAGAAGCAGGGGACGCCGGTGGAGCTGGTGCGCTACCCGCGCTCCACGCACGACCTGTCGCGCACCGGCGAGCCGTGGCTTCTGGTGGATCGATTGGGCCGGCTGCGGCAGTGGTTCGCCCACTGGCTCGCCGAACCGGCGCCCGCCCGCGCCGCGAGCGGCGGAGGTGCGGCGGCGCGGTAGGCGGAACACGCCACGCCTCACGGGCCGTTTGCCCTTCGTGATTGCCATCCTCGCTGTCCTGCAGGCGGTCGCCCTGCTGGTGCTCGTCGCGCGCCTCCTTCCGGGGAGGCGCCGGCGACCGCCGGTTGCGCCACACCCCGCGCCCATCACCTCGACGTCGGTGTCGGTGGTGGTCGCGACGCTCAACGAGGCGCACCGCATTGGCCCCTGCCTGGCGGGGCTGCGCGCGCAGGAGGCGCCGCTGCGCGAGGTGATCGTGGTCGACTCGCGCAGCACCGACGGAACGGCGGAGCTGGTCCGTGCCGCGGCGCTTGCCGACCCTCGCATCCGGCTGGTGACCGACCCGCCGCTCCCGGCCGGGTGGGTGGGGAAGGTGTGGGCGCTGCAGCACGGACTCGGGGAGTCGTCGGGCGAGTGGGTACTGGGCATCGACGCCGACGCCGAGCCCATGCCGGGGATGGTGGCGGCGGTGGTGGAGGCCGCCGAATCGTTAGGCTACGACGTCGTGTCGTTCGCCCCGCGCTTTGCCGGCATGACCGTGGCCGAGCAGTGGGTGCAACCGTCCATGCTGCTCACGCTGGTGTATCGATTCGGGGCCGCCGGCATGCACGATCCGCCGCCCGATCGCGTGATGGCGAATGGGCAGTGCTTCCTGGCGCGGCGCGCGGTGCTGCTGCAGCACGGCGGCTACGAGATGGCGCGCCGATCGTGGGCCGATGACGTGACGCTGGCCCGCGCGCTGGCGGCGCGCGGGGTGCGCGTGGGCTTCCTGGACGGCTCCCGCCTTCTGCGCGTGCGAGCGTACGAGGGCGTTCGCCACATGTGGCGCGAGTGGGGGCGCTCCTTCGACCTGCGCGACGCCACCACGCGCGTCAGGCACTGGCTCGACGTCACCTACATCGCGCTGGTGCAGGGGCTCCCGTGGCCCATCCTCGCCGCAGCGGCGATCGGTGTCCTCGACGCCACCACCCCCGCCGGGATGGTCCTGCGGCGCGTGAACCTGTCGCTGGTCCTCATTCGCCTGCTCATGCTGCTCGCCCTGCGAGGGTGCTACGAGCGGCGGAGCGTGGGGTACTGGCTCTCACCGCTCTCCGACCCGCTCGCGGCGTGGCGCCTGATCCTCTCGTCGCTGCGTCGCCCGCGCGCGTGGCGCGGGCGCACCTTCCAGCTAGGAGCGTCCGACCCCGCCCGCCAGGGGTAGCACCGCGCCGCTGCGACGGGTGACCACGAAGCGCACCACGAGGGCGATCGCGCAGAGCACCCCCATGGCGGCGAACGATCCCATCTTGCCCATCAGGATGTGCAGGACGAGGTAGACCGACGAGATGACGAGCGTCCCCGCCGCCATGGGGACCGCGTAGCGCGCAAACTGCGCGAAGGTGATGTGCGATCCGTCGCGCTCGGCGAGCCCGATGGTGGTGACGTTGGCCGAGGCGCCGATCACCGTTCCGTTGCCGCCCAGGCACGCCCCTAACGAGAGTGCCCACCAGAGGACGTCGGCGTTGCCCGCCATGGTGGGGATGAGGCGCGCCACGATGGGGATGGCCACCGCCACGAATGGGATGTTGTCGATCAGCGCCGAGAGGATGCCCGACACCCAGCAGATGAGGATCGCCGCGAGGATCAGCGTCCCGTTGGGCGACAGGCCGAACGTCCGGCTGCTGGCGTCGATCGCGGACTCCAGCCCGTGCGCCGCGGTCGAGATGAGTCCGGTCTGCACCGCCGCGCCCACCACGATGAACAGGAAGCCGAAGAACGAGAGCGTCGGCCACTCGATGTCGCGCTCCGTCACCTGCAAGATGCCGTGGCTGCGCTCCGCGGCGGTGGGACGCGCCGAGCGCATGTAGAGCACGTCCTGCACGATGAGGGCAGCCGCTGCCCCCACCAGTGCCGGGACCGCCGGGGGCATGCCCGTGACGTGATGCGTCAGGAACCCGACCAGGATCCCCGCGCAGATCACGCCCATCCAGCGGGCCAGCGACGGATTGGCGAGCGCGACCTCCACGCCATCCTCGGCGCGGGCCGGCGGCGGCGCGCGGAAGAGGTCGTGCGCGTAGTAGCGGCGCGAGTAGAACTCGAGCCAGACCATCATCAGCACGCAGGGGAGCGTGAGGTCCTCGACGAAGTCCAGGAAGGAGAGCCCCGCCCCGGATCCGATCATGATGTTGGGCGGGTCGCCGATGAGCGTCGCCGTGCCGCCGATGTTGGCCGCCATGATCATCGGCAGGAGGAAGACCGGCGCGCGCACGTGCAGGCGGTGCGCCATGGCGAGCACCATCGGCGTGACGAAGACCACCGTGGTGACGTTGTCCAGGAAGGCCGAGGCGCCGGCCGTGAACCACATGATGAGTGCCAACAGCAGCAGCGGGCGCGGCCCCGCCAGCCGCATGATCCTCCCCACGGCCCACTCGAACACGCCGGTCGACTTCAGCACCCCCACCACCGCCATCATCGACGCCAGCAGCGTGAGGACGTTGATGTCCAGCGCCTGCGCCACCCCGTCGAAGGTGATGAGGCGATACGGCGTGAAGTAGGAGATGAGGAAGAGCAACGCCACCGCGCTCATCGCAATCAGGACGCGATGGGCCGCCTCGAGCGTGAGCAGCACGAAGACGCCGACCACGATGAACGCGACGATCGCCTGCGACACCGGGTCCGTCGTGGACCCCGTGGCCACGTGGGCCTCCTGCCCCAGGAGTACGCGGAACGGGAGCAGCAGACCAGCGCCGCACAGGAGCGGGAGCGGCGGCGGCCACCTCGGCGTGGTTCGCCGCGCCGACTGTGTAGCGAGGGGCATGCATGCCTTCCGGGGAGTGGAGTCGCTCCGACGAGCCGCGGGACAGCCGAAGGGGAGAAGCTACACCCGCGCCCGGCTCTCGCGACCCCACGGTCACGCTGCACCGCAGCGATCGGCTGGTGGCCGAATCCCTTGGTCCGCATAGCGGGTTTCCTGACAGACCCGTGCCGTTGCGCGCCCAATGCTACGCATGGCAAGCAGTTGTTCCCCCCCCGCCTGGCGGGCCCCCCTCATGGTCCTCACCTCGATCCTCATCCTGGGAGGTGTCGGTCTCACATTCGCCGTCCTCATCGCGGCGGCCAACGCGAGGCTCAGGGTATGGGAGGACCCCCGCATCGACGTGGTGGCATCCATGCTCCCGAACGCCAACTGCGGCGCGTGCGGGTTGCCCGGTTGCCGCGCCTTTGCCGAGCAGGCCGTGGCCGGCGCCATCGCCCCGGCCAGGTGCACGGTCTCCGGCCCCGAGGCCGTGGCTGCCATTGCCAGCTACCTGTGCGTGGAGGCCGGCACCGCCACGCGACGCGTCGCGCGCCTGCACTGCGCGGGAGGACGCTCGGTTACCGTGCAGCGCGCCGAGTACCGCGGCGTTCCCACCTGTGCGGCGGCGGCGGCGGTGGCTGCTGGGGGGAAGGGATGCAGCTGGGGATGCCTCGGCTTCGGCGACTGCGCCGTCGCCTGCGACTTCGCGGCGATCCGCATGAACGGGGACGGACTCCCCGAGGTGGATCCCGCCAGGTGCACCGCGTGCGGCGCCTGCGTGGACGCCTGCCCCAAGGGGCTCTTCGCCCTGCATGACGAGTCGCAGCACCTGCTGGTGCAGTGCCGCAACCTGATCTCCGGCGATGCGGTGCTCGCCGACTGTCGCCTGGCGTGCACGGCGTGCGGCAAGTGCGTGCAGGACGCCGCACCCGGGCTGATCAGCGTGGCGAGCGGCGTGGCGGTCATTGATCTGGACAAGCTGTCCCTGGCGGACGTGCGCGCCACGTCGCGTTGTCCGTCGGGGGCCATCGTCTGGCTGGCGGGGGCGCAGTTCGCCGCCGCTGCTTCTCCACTTCCACGGAGTGCCGTCGCATGAGGTTCTGGTCCGGTAGCAGCAGCGCGCTGGCGACAACGACCGACGTCGCCCCCGCATTTCCCGGCGTGGTGCAGGCCATGGACGGGAGCTCGGCCGTGGTGGAGATGGAGACGGCGGCGAGCGAGGCCGCGGGTGCGTATCCCATCACGCCATCCACGCAGATGGGCGAGGGATGGGCGCAGGCGATGGCCGAGGGTCGCACGAACGTGCACGGGCGCCGCCTGCTCTTCTTCGAGCCCGAGGGGGAGCACGCGGCAGCGGCGGTCACGGCCGGGATGAGCATGATGGGGTTGCGCGCCACCAACTTCTCGAGCGGGCAGGGGATCGCCTACATGCACGAGTCGCTCTACGCCGCGGTGGGGAAGCGCCTTACCTACGTGCTGAATGTCGCCGCGCGTGCCATCACGAAGCAGGGCCTCAACGTGCACGCCGGGCACGACGACTATCACGCGATCGATGACACCGGCTTCTTCCAGCTGTTTGCCAAGGACGTGCAGGAGGTCGCCGACCTCACGCTCATGGCGCACCGCATCGCCGAGCTCTCGCTCAACCCCGGCGTCTGCGCGCAGGATGGTTTCCTCACCAGCCACGTCATCGAGTCCATGCGGCTGCCCGAGCGCGAGCTCGTGAAGCGATACCTGGGCGACCCGTCGGACCTGATCGATGCGCCGACGCCGGCGCAGCGCCTCGTCTTCGGGGCGCGCCGGCGGCGCATTCCCGAGATGTTCGACCTGGACTATCCCGCCATGCTGGGGGTGGTGCAGAACCAGGACAGCTACGCGCAGGGCGTGGCGGCGCAGCGGCCGTTCTACTTCGACCACGTGGCGGAGCTGGCCGACCGCGCCTTTGCGGAGTTTGCCGATCTGACCGGGCGTCGTTATGCACGGGTGAGCGGATACCTGGCCTCCGACGCGGACTACCTCATCGTGGGACAGGGGTCGGTGGTGGCCAACGCCGAGGCGGTGGCGGACCACCTGCGGGCGCAGGGGGTGAAGGTGGGGGTGGTGAACGTGACGATGTTCCGCCCCTTCCCGGCCGATCGCCTGACGCGGCTGCTGCGCGGGAAGAAGGGCGTGGTGGTGCTGGAGCGCACCGACCAGCCGCTGGCGGTGGACCTTCCCCTGGTGCGCGAGGTGCGCGCGGCCCTGTCCAAGGCGGCGGAGAATGCCCGCGCCGCGCGCGGCGCCGCGCTCCCGTTCCCGGCGCTCGCCACGGTTGCACCTGCCGAGATGCCGGCGCTGTACTCCGGCTGCTTCGGGTTGGGGAGTCGCGACCTGCAGCCGGGCGACCTGGTGGCTGCCGTGCGCAACATGCTTCCCGAGGGGGCGCATCGCCGACTGTTCTACCTGGGCATCGAGTTCGTGCGCGAGGGGACGCGCCTTCCGAAGCTCCAGCTCTGGCAGGAGGCGCTGCTGGACGACTATCCGCAGCTGGCGGAGCTGGCGCTGCCGTCGGCGGGCGACGTGAACCTCATGCCGGCGGGCGCCCTGTCCATCCGCATCCACTCCGTGGGCGGGTGGGGCGCGATCACGATGGGGAAGAACCTGGCGATGACGGCGTTCGACCTCTTCGGGGTGCACGTGAAGGCGAACCCGAAGTACGGCTCGGAGAAGAAGGGGCAGCCCACCACGTTCTACGCCACGCTCGCGCACGACCCCATCCGGCTCAACTGCGAGCTGCGCCACGTGGACGTCGTGCTCTCCCCCGATCCCAACGTCTTCCGCCATTCCAACCCGCTGGCCGGGCTGGCCGACGGTGGCGTCTTCGTGCTGCAGAGTGACGTGGCGCCTGACGAGCAGTGGGTGTCGCTGCCGGGATGGGCACGGCAGGCGATCCTGGAGCGGCACATCCGCTTCTACGTGCTCGACGCCTTCAAGATCGCGGCGAGCGAGGCGTCGGACGTCGACCTGCGCTATCGCATGCAGGGGACGGCCTTCATGGGAGCGTTCTTCGCCGTCTCGCCGCTGGCGCAGCGCGAGGGAATCGACGAGTCCGCGCTCTTCGCCGGGCTGCGCGAGCAGCTGGTGAAGAAGTTCGGCAAGAAGGGAGAACGGGTGGTGGAGGACAACGTGCGGGTGATTCGCCGGGGCTTCGACGAGGTGCGCGCGGTGGCCCCCACACCGGTGGCGCTCGACGAGGGGTTCGTGGGCGACGTCCCGGTCATTCCCGAGACGATGGCCTCGCCGCATGCACAGGCGGGCGTGGGCAATCCCGGGCGATTCTGGGAGCAGGTGTGCGGGTTGTGCAAGCTGTCGCAGGACGTCATCGCCGACCCGTTCGCCGCCATCAGTGCCATGCCCGCCGCCACGGGGGCGGTGCGCGACATGTCCGGCGTGCGCCTCGAGGTCCCCGACTTTGTTGCCGCCAGGTGCACCGGGTGCGGACAGTGCTGGACGCAGTGCCCGGACTCCGCGATTCCCGGACTGGTCAACAGCGTGGAGGAGGTGATCGGCGCCGCCATCGACTGGGCGACCAACGGCACGCCGCTCGATCGCGTCCGGCAGCTGGCCAAGCCGTGGGCCCGCGAGGTGCATCGCCAGCTCGACAGCGACGCGCGGATGGGTGTCGCGGCCGCGTTCGACGCGGCCTACCAGCTGGTGGCCGGCAAGCTGGGCGGCGATGCCGCGAAGCGCGAGGCACTCGACGCCGAGTACGGAAAGGTGCAGCGCGCCCTGGCCACCTTCCCGCTGGCGCGCACCAAGCCGTTCTACGACCTGCCCGAGTCGCGCGCCAGGGGGAGCGGCGGGCTCCTGTCCATCACCGTGAATCCCGAGGCGTGCAAGGGATGCAATCTGTGCGTTGAGGTCTGTCCCGACCAGGCGCTGGTCACGGTCAAGCAGGACCAGGCCGCCCTCGCCCGGCTGCGCGAGCACTGGTCGCTCTGGAAGCACCTCCCGGACACGAACGAGCGCTACATCAACGTCCCCAGGCTCGAGGAGGGGATCGGCGTGTTGTCGTCGCTCCTGCTCCGCAAGGGGACCTATCGATCGATGGTCGGCGGGGACGGCGCCTGCATGGGGTGCGGCGAGAAGACGGCCGTGCACCTGATCGTCTCCACCATCGAGGCGTTGATGGCGCCGCGCGTGCAGCACTTCGTGGCGCGGCTCGACACCCTCATCACCGCGCTGGAGGACCGTTCCCGCCAGCTGCTCCTGGAGGGAACCGACATCGAGGCGATGTCGGCCGCAGCGGGCGCCACTCCGGTCTCGCTCACGGTCGATCCCTCCAACGGCGAACGGCTGCAGCGGCTGTCCCGCGAGCTGCATGCGCTCAAGGAGCTGCGCTGGCGCTATGTGGAGGGGCCGGGCGGGAAGGGGCGCGCGCACCTGGGCATGGCCAACTCCACCGGCTGCTCGTCGGTGTGGGCCAGCACCTACCCGTACAATCCGTATCCCTTCCCGTGGGTCAACCACCTCTTCCAGGATGCGCCATCCATCGCCATCGGCCTGTTCGAGGGCCAGATGCGCAAGATGGCAGATGCCTTCGCGCACGTGCGGCGCACCGAGGCGCTGGTGGCGGGAACGTACGATGCCGACGCGGACACGCTGGAGCGCGAGCTGTCGACCCTCGACTGGCAGCGCTTCACCGACGAGGAGTTCGCGCTCTGCCCGCCGATCATCGCCATGGGGGGTGACGGCGCCATGCTGGACATCGGCTTCCAGAACCTCTCGCGCCTGATGGCGTCGGGCAAGCCGATTCGCGTGATCGTGCTGGATACGCAGGTCTATTCCAACACGGGCGGGCAGTCGTGCACCTCGGGCTACACCGGGCAGGTGGCCGACATGGCGGCATTCGGCGCGGCGCAGCATGGCAAGGTGGAGATGCGCAAGGAGCTTGGCCTCATCGCCATTGCCCACCGCGGCACCTTCGTGCACCAGTCGTCGCCGGCGTCGGCGTCCCACCTCATCGCCGGCGTGATCAAGGGGCTGCAGAAGCGGCGGCCCGCGGTCTTCAACATCTACACGCCGTGCCCGGTGGAACACGGCCTGGCCGACGACTGGTCGCAGCATGCGGCACGGCTGGCGCTGGAGTCGCGCGCCTTCCCGTTCCTCACCTACGACCCCGATGCCGGTGCCGCGGTTGCCGACTGCCTGTCGCTCGACGGCAATCCGTCGGTGGAGGCGGCGTGGCCGGAGTACACGCTGCGCTACCTGGACGACGACGGCGCGGAACGCGAACTCGTCGTCCCCCTGACCACCGCCGACTGGGCGGCCACCGAGGGACGCTTCAAGAAGCACTTCAAGGAGCTCCAGGGATCGCCGGACGACCTGGTCGCCTTCCACGAGTACCTCGCGCTGGGTGCCGACGAGCGCGAGGGGAAGACGCCTTGCATCTACACCGTCGGGGGCGATCGCCGGCTGCGGCGACTGGCGGTGTCGGCGGAGATGGTGCGGCTGGCGGAGGAGCGGCAGCACTTCTGGTCGGAACTCAAGGAGCTGGCCGGGGTCGAGCAGCCGGCCTCAGTGCGCGAGGCGATGCTCGCCTCCCTGGAGGTGGAGTTCGAGGAACGGGCCAAGGCGCTGGCCCGCGACTATGAAGGGCGGCTGGCGGAGCTCAAGGCCAGCTACCCGGCCATTGTCGCGCGCGACCTGGCCGAACGGCTGCTGCAGAGCGTTGGGGTGGCGCCCGGCGCCCCGGCGCCCGGTTCCCCGGCGCCCGGCGACGCGGGGGCCGGGGCGGCGAGGCCATGGGAGGCGAACGCGCCAGCTGCAAGCGTCGCTGCCGTCGCGGTTGCGGCCGGCGTGCCCACCGCCGCCATGCCAGCTGCCCGCGCGCCGGCTGCCGCCTCGGCCGTCGCCGAGGCGGAGGACGAGCCCGGCATGGAGCCCTACATCGAGGCGGCGAAATGCACGTCGTGTGACGAGTGCATCAACCTCAACCGGAAGATGTTCGCGTACGACGCGGAGAAGCACGCCTACGTGAAGGACCCGAAGGCCGGCTCCTTTGCGCAGTTGGTGCAGGCCGCGGAGAAGTGTCCTGCGGGCGCCATACATCCGGGGACGCCGCTCAATCCTCGCGAGAAGGAGCTGGCCAAGTGGGTCGAACGCGCCCGCCCCTTCAACTGACGGGGGCCGCGTGAGGCAGACGCCCTCCCACTGGCTCGCCGGCCTGGCCGACGGACGGTCGCGCGGGTTCCGGCATGGCGTGCACCCGCCGGAACTCAAGGCGCTCACCGCCGACCGCCCGATCCGTCGTCTCCCCTTTCCCGACGAGGTCGTCCTCCCGCTGCGCCAGCACGCCGGGCGGCCGGCGCGCGTGGTGGTCAGGGTGGGCCAGCGCGTGGAGCGCGGTGACTGCGTGGCCGAAGCCGACGGCTTTGTCTCGGTCCCTATCCATGCGTCAGCGGCAGGCACCGTGGTGGACGTCGGATGGTGGCCTCACCCCGATGGGAGCATGGCGACGGCCGTGCGCATTGCGGTGGATCCGTTCGCCATTCACGCGCCCCGTCCGCGTCTGGTGCCACGCTGGGAAGGGCTCACCCCCGCGCAGGTGGTGCGGGCGGTGCAGGACGCCGGCGTCGTGGGGCTGGGTGGCGCCGCCTTTCCCACGCACGTGAAGCTCGCCCCCCCGCGCGATGTCTCGATCCAGACCATCATCCTGAACGGGGCGGAGTGCGAGCCGTACCTCACGGCCGACCACCGCACGATGGTGGAGTACCCGAACAGCGTGGTGATAGGCGCACAGGAGAAGAGCCATGCGGTAGGCGCCGCGCGCGTCGTGCTGGGCGTGGAGCGCAACAAGCCCGACGCCATTGCGGCGCTGGCAACGGCCGCGGCCGCCGACCCGGCCATCAGCGTCCTGCCGCTCACCGTGAAGTATCCGCAGGGCGCCGAGAAGATGCTGATTCACGCCGTGACCGGGCGCGAGGTGCCGTCGGGGCAGCTTCCGGCCGCGGCGGGCGTGCTGGTGCAGAACGTCGGCTCGGCCGCCGCGATCGCCGAAGTGTTCGAGACGGGGCTCCCCCTCATCGAGCGCATCGTGACGGTGACCGGTCGCGGCGTGCGCACGCCCGGCAACTTCATCGTCCCCGTGGGGACTCGGCTGTCGGACCTGCTGGTGCGCTGCGGCGGGCTCACCGACGACGCGGCTGAGGTCATCGTCGGCGGGCCGATGATGGGGCAGGCGCAAGGCAACCTGGAGGCGCCGGTGACGAAGGGGACGACCGGGGTGGTCGTCCTCACCCGTGACGAGGTCCGTCGCCCGGAGCGCTACCCGTGCATCAGCTGCGGGCGCTGCCTGGACGCCTGCCCCGTCTTCCTGAACCCGTCGGAGCTCGGCCAGCTGGCGGAGCTCGCGCGGTACGACGAGATGGAGGCGCTGCACCTGGCGGACTGCATGCTCTGCGGCTCCTGCGCCTACGTCTGTCCCTCCAACATCCCGCTGGCCCAGCTCTTCTCGCTCAGCAAGGTGGCGCTCAGGCGCCGGGCGGTGGTGGCCTGATGCCGGACCGCCTCCTCGTCACGGCGTCGCCGCACCTCAGGGCGGTGGACAGCACCCCGCGCATCATGTGGCACGTGGTCGCGAGCCTGGTGCCGGTCGTCGCCGCGGCCTCCTGGTACTTCGGTATCAGCGCCCTGCTCGTGATGGCTGGGGCGGTGCTGGGCGCCTTCGTCGCCGAGCGCCTGTTGGGAGGCGCCGGGACGCTGCATGACGGGTCGGCGGCGATCACCGGGTTGCTCCTCGGCCTCTGCCTCCCGGCCGGATTGCCGCTCTGGATGGCGGCGCTGGGCGGGTTCGTCGGCATAGCGTTAGGCAAGCGCATCTTCGGCGGGCTGGGGCAGAACGTCTTCAACCCCGCCTTGATCGGCCGCGCCTTCCTGCAGGCGGCATTCCCGGTGCCGCTCACCACCTGGCCCGCCGTGGGGGGGAGCTTCTGGTCGCTGCGCGGCGACAACTTCGCGCCGCCGTTCACCACGGCGGTCGCGCCAGACGCCATCACGGCGGCCACCCCGCTGGGGCTGTGGAAGTTCGAGGGCACGACGACCGCGCTGCGCGACCTGCTGCTGGGCAACACCGGCGGATCGCTGGGAGAGACGGCGGCGATCGTGATCCTCCTGGGCGGCGCGTACCTGTCGTGGCGCGGGTACCTCAACTGGCGGATCCCGATCTCGATCTTCGGCAGCGTGGCGCTGCTCGGCGCCATCCTGCACGCGGTCGACGCGCGCTATCCGTCCCCCGCCTTCCTGATCTTCTCCGGTGGACTGGTGCTGGGGGCCGTGTACATGGCCACCGACATGGTCACCTCGCCCGTCACCAACGCGGGACGCTGGATATTCGGCGCGGGCGTCGGGATCCTCGTCGTCGTGATTCGAGCGTGGGGCGGCCTTCCCGAGGGGGTCATGTATGCCATCCTGCTGATGAACGCCGGCGTCCCGTTCATCAACCGGGCCACGCAGCCTCGCGTCTTCGGGACGCCGTCTCGCATGGCGGGAGGGACGCGATGACGCACGCGCACGACGGCGCGCCCGCCCCATCGGCTCCCTCGGTGCCTGACGAGGGGACCCCAGCGTGGCGCCTGCTGGCGGTGCTTGGAGGGTCAGGGGCGCTGGCCGGGCTCCTCCTGGTGCTGGCGTGGCAGTGGACCACGCCGCGCGTGGCCGCGCATCGGGCTCGCGTGGAGCAGGTCGCCATTGCCGAGGTGCTCAAGTCGCCGGCGCGCACCGATACCCTCTTCCTGCAGAACGGCACCCTCACCCGTACGCCGACGGGCGAGACCACCCGGCTGGAGCGCGTGGTGCAGGGCTTTGACGAGCAGGGGCGTCGCACCGGCGTTGCCGTGGTGGCGGGCGCGCCCGGATTCGCGGACGTGATCACCGTGATGATCGGCTTCGACCCGGGCAGCGGCGTCCTGACCGGCATCAAGATCCTGGGGCAGAAGGAGACGCCAGGGCTGGGCGACAAGATCGAGCTCGACCCGGCCTTTCGGCAGCAGTTCGAGGGAGCGCGCGCGCCGCTGTCCGCGGTGAAGGGGCGCAGTGGAGGCGACCGATCGCAGGTTGCGACGATCACCGGGGCAACCATCTCGTCGCGCGCCATCGTCCGCATCGTCAACGACGCGGTGTCGCGCTGGCAGCCGCTCGTTGCCGCCTACGCGCCGGAGGCCAGGCCATGAAGCCCGCGAACGGCGAAACGCCCGGGATGGAAGACTTGCTGCGAGGGGTTTGGGCAGAGAATCCCGTCCTGGTGCAGATGCTCGGGCTCTGTCCCACGCTCGCCGTGACCAACTCGGTGGCCAATGCACTCGCGATGGGCGGCGCGACGATGGCGGTCCTCCTCGCCTCGTCGTTCCTGGTGTCGTCGCTCAAGCGGTTCATTCCGCACGAGGTGCGCATTGCCACGTACGTGCTGATCATCGCCACCTTCGTCACCCTGGCGGACATGACGCTGGAGGCGCTGGTGCCCGAGGTGCACAAGGCGCTGGGGGCCTTCATCGCGCTCATCGTCGTCAACTGCATCATCCTCGGGCGCGCGGAGGCCTTCGCCTCGCGCACGGGACCGCGACGCGCGGTGCTCGACGCGCTGGGGATGGGGACGGGGTTCGCCCTCGTGCTGCTGGCGATGGGGG
>CAZVDJ010000031.1:0-2862 GCA_964626245.1 uncultured Gemmatimonadaceae bacterium | reverse complement strand
GGTTCGCGAGCTGCTGGGAAGCGGCACGCTCCTCGGCGCCCGCGTCCTTGGGGAGTCGTTCGAGCCGTGGGTCATCATGGTGCTGCCGCCGGGCGGCTTCCTCACGCTGGGGCTCTTTCTCCTGGTCGTGGCGTGGCACAAGGCGCGCGCCGCGCGGTCGCTCGCTGCCGGGGGTGAACGATGACCGGTGACCTGGCGTGGATCCTCGTGTCCGCGATGCTGGTGAACAACTTCACCCTCACGCTCTTCCTCGGGTTGTGCGCCTTCTTCGGCGTCACCAGCCAGGTCGGGACCGCGTTGCGGCTGGGCATGGCCAACCTCTTCGTGCTCATCCTCACGTCGCTGTCGGCCTGGTTCCTGAACCGCTTCATCCTGCCGGCCGCGCCGTTCCTGCGGATCATCGCCTTCATCATCGTCATTGCCTCCACCGTGCAGGTGGTGGAGATGGCGATCAAGAAGATGAGCCCCGTCCTCTTCCGCGCGCTCGGCATCTACCTGCCACTCATCACGACCAACTGCGCGATCCTCGGGCTGGCCATCTTCCAGACCAATCGCGGCTACGGCTTCTGGCAGGGACTGGCCTTCGCGGTCGGCGCCGGGCTTGGCCTCACGCTCGCGCTCACCCTCATGGCCTCGATCCGCGTGCGCGTCGACCGATCCAGCGTCCCCTCGGTCGCGCGCGGGATGGCCATCGTCCTCATCATCGCCTGCAGCCTCTCGCTCGCCTTCATGGGCTTTGCGGGGCTGGGGAGCTCGTCATGACCGTGATCGGGAGCATGGCCGCGCTGGCGGCGCTGTTCGTCATCTTCGGGTTGTTTGTCGGCCGGCGGGAGTGCACCGACGGCGTGTCATGCGCCGGGTGCGGTGGCCGCTGCCGGCGCCGCCCACCGGCAACGCAGGAGGCCCCATGAAGATCGGTCATGCAGCCGAAGCGCCGCGGCGCACCGACGAGCGTGCTGAGGTGCGCGAACCCGCTGCGATGTCCGTGTCGCCGCGCGGTCCCCGACGTCGCGACGTCCTGGCACTCGGCATCGGCGCGTTCGTCGTGGTGGGGATCCCGATGCTGCGCAGGGCGCGGGCGGTCGTCACGCGACGCAGCGTCCCGGTGATGGGGACGATCGCCGAGGCACTGGTGGTGCACCGCAGCGTGCGCCACGCCGAAGGGGCGATTGACGCGGCCTTTGCCGAGCTGCGGCAGGTGGAGCGCACGATGTCGCGCTTCGACGCGGCATCCGAGATCGGCACGGCGAATCGGCTGGCGGCGCACCGGCCACAGCCCGTCTCAGCGGCAACGCGCGACGTCCTGGCGGCGGCGCTCTCCTGGGCCGCGGCCAGCGAGGGTGCCTTTGACCCCGCCATCGGGCGGGTGGTGGAGCTGTGGGACGTCACGCGCCGCCACGAGCCACCGCCCGCGCCGCAGGTGCTGCAGCTGGCGGGTCGGCAACTGCATCGCCGTGTGCAGCTGGCCACCGAGGGCGGCCGCCCGGCCGTGGCCTTCACCGCGCCCGACGTGCTGCTCGACCTGGGCGGGATAGCCAAGGGGTACGCGGTGGACCGGGCCGTGGACGCGCTGCGCGCATGGGGAGTGCGCGACGCGCTGGTGAACGTGGGGGGCGATCTGTACGCGATGGGGGCGCCGCCGGACGGCGAGGGATGGCGCGTCGGGATCCAGGATGCGCACGACGTGTCGGCCCTGGCCGGGATGCTGGTGGTGCGGGACCGCGCGGTGGCGACGTCGGGCGACTACGAGCAGGGCTTCCGGCACCGGGGCGCGCGGTACCACCACCTGATGGACCCGGAGACGGCCGCCCCGCGGCGCACTCCGGTGCACAGCGTCACGATCGAGGCCGCCAGCTGCATCGACGCCGATGCGGCGGCCACGGCCGTGTTCGGGATGACCAGCGAGCGGGCGCGCGCCGTGTTGGCCGTACGGGCGCACGGGGCGCGCGTCGTGTCGTGGGGGTGAGGAGAGCAGGCGGGGCCGCGGCGCCTCACTTCGGGGGTGCGGCGGACCCTCCCGCGAGCCAGTCGCGGAGGGCGTCATGAAGCCGCAATACATGTTCTGCAACGGGTGCCAGCGCCACGTGCAGGTCGTGGTCACCGATCCCGTCGAGGACGACACGCAAGCCAACGTTCGCGATCCCGAGCTGGTGTGCCTGGAGATCGGCGAGTGGTGCACCGGCGCGCTCTGTCCGCTGGGCGCCGCGGCGCCGGGGGCGATGGTGGCTCGCCTCATCCATGCGGGAGAGCCCACCGACCAGCTGGTGGTGGTGCGCGGTCGCTGCGAGTCGTGCGGGCTGGATACCGACCTGGCGCTGTTCGGGCGGGATCAGGCCGCGTGCACGGTGTGCGGCACGGTCAGGCCGCGCCCGCCGCGCCGCGCCCCGCCCGCTGCCGGCGCCTAGTGTCGCGTCACGACCGGCAGGCGCGCCATCGCTGCGCCCGCCGGTCGCACGCTGCGTCAGAGCTGCTTGATCTCGGCGACCAGCTTCGTCAGGCTCGCCTTGGCGTCGCCAAAGAGCATCGACGTCCGCGGCGCATAGAACAGCTCGTTCTCGATGCCCGCAAAGCCTGCGCCCATGGAGCGCTTGAGCACGATGCAGCTTTTTGCGCGATCGACATCCAGAATGGGCATGCCGAAGATCGGGGACGACGGGTCGGTGCGGGCCGCCGGGTTCACCACGTCGTTGGCCCCGATGACCACGGCAACATCGCAGTTGTCGAACTCGCTGTTGATGTCCTCCATCGCGAACAGCTTGTCGTACGGGACGTTCGCCTCCGCCAGCAGCACGTTCATGTGCCCGGGCATGCGTCCGGCTACCGGGTGGATCGCGTACTTCACCGTGCCGCCCTTCCTTTCCA
>CAZVDJ010000030.1:0-16374 GCA_964626245.1 uncultured Gemmatimonadaceae bacterium | reverse complement strand
TGACCGACACCTTCACCATTCGACGCGCGACCGCCGCCGATGCCGACTCCATCGCCCACCACCGGGTTGGCATGTTTCGCGACATGGGGCGTCTTGGCGCGGAGACGGCCCAGCCGCTCTACGCGGCGAGCCGCGTGTGGCTGGCGGATGCGCTCGAGCGCGGCGAGTACCTGGGGTGGCTGGCCACGCTGGACGGCGCCCCCGATCGCGTGGTGGCCGGGGCGGGCGTTCAGCGGCGGCGCGTCCTCCCCTTTCCGCAGTCGGAGGTGGATGGAACGGTACGCGTGGCCGCCGGCGATCAGGCCATCGTCGTCAACGTGTACACCGACCCTCCGTACCGCCGGCACGGACTGGCCCGCCGCCTCATGCAGGCCGTACTCGACTGGGCGGCGAGCGTGCCACTGGACAGCCTGGTCCTTCATGCTTCGGCCGACGGCCGTCCGCTCTACGAGTCGCTGGGCTTCGACCCCACCAACGAGATGCGGTACGGGCGAAGCCTGATCCTGTCCGCCGCGAAATGACCGCGGCCGTGAAGCGGTCCGCGCCATGACCGTTCAACGCCATCGAACCGGCGTCTTCACCGGGACGTGGCCGACGCGGCGCGGTAGCTGGCACACCGCCAACTGGTGAGGCAGGAGGCGCGCCGAGCAGTAGCGCGAGGCGCTCGGTGGCTGCAGGTTAGGCGCGGCTTCCTTCGACCGTCCGCATGCTGTCCTTCCCGCTGGCCCACGCCCTCTGCGGCCGCTACGCCATCGCGCGCGGCGCGCTCGCCGCGTGTGCGCTGGTGCTGTGCACAGCGCGGCTCGCGGCACAGCAACCACGGGCTGCGCGCCCCCTGCCACCGGCCAACGCGGAGCTCGAAGAGCCCTGGTCGGGGCCGCTGCAACTCGTGGAGCTGCGCGGCGGCGAGTTGCTGGTGCACGACGGCCGGGAGAAGCGCCTGGTCGTGGCGAGCTTTCGCACGCAGGAGCTGCGCGAGGCCTCGCGCGAGGGGAGCGGCCCCACCGAGTTCCGCAGCGTGATGGGGATGTGGCGTGTGCCGGGCGACTCGGTGCACGTGATGGACTTCATGCAGCAGCGCATGCTGGTGCTCGACCCGGCGGGGCGGGCGCGGCGCACCGACAAGTTCCTCGGCGCCGGCGACGCCATGGCCCTGGCGCGACGCCCGGTGACGCGGGAGCTGGATGCGCGCGGGCGCTGGTACGGAGAGGGGCGCGACCTTCGTGTGGCGGAGGGAAAGCTCTCCTTCGGCGACTCGGCGGCGATCGTGCGCATCGATCCGGCGACTGGGCGCGCCGACTCGCTGGCCAAGATGCTGAACGTCTTCCGCGCGCCCGAGGTTGGCGCGGGGGGGGCGGTGCGGATGCGGGTCCCGGGCTATCCCAAGCAGGACATCTGGGGGGTCTTTTCCGATGGCCGGGTGATCGTGCTGCGCGGTGCGGGGTATGTCCCCGAGATCATTGCGCCTGACGGGAAGCGGAGCCGGGGTACGCCCTTGCCCTATCCGAGATTGCCGGTGACCGACGCCGACCGGCGGGCGATGATGGACTCGGTGCGGCGCGCGATCGAGGAGGGAATGCGGCAGGCGGCGGGGATGGTGCCGGCGGGGGCACAGATGCCGCGCTTCGACCTGCAGGAGCCCGACCCCTGGCAGGCGGAGCGGCCGCCCTTCAACGGCGATCGCGTGCGCGTGGACCCGCGGGGGCGGGCATGGGTCCCGGTGGTCGATCGCACGCCCGGGCAGCGCTTCGATCTGCTCGACGCCGACGGACGGGCGGTCGACGCCATCAAGCTCCCGCCGCGCGTGCAGCTGCTGGGGTTCGGCGCGCAGGCCGTCTACACCGCCCGGCGCGACGAGGATGACCTGCTCTACATCCGACGGCATCCGATGCCGTAACGTCAACGTCGGCGCGCCGCGCGCCCAACCGCTTCTCGCCCCTCGAGGCGCGCGCGGCTTCGACGCACGCTGTTCGAGCAGGCGTGGGCGATACGGCGCGACGACTACGACGCGAGCATCGCCGCTCACTACCTCGCGCAAGTCGAGGAGTCACCGCACGAGACGCTGCGGTGGAACGTGCTCGCCGCTCGCCACGCCGAGTCGGTCGCCGGCGACCGGGCCCTGGGCTTCCTGGCCTCGCTCTACCTCAACCTCGGGGAGAGTCATCGGCAGGTGGGAGAGTGGCATCAGGCGCAGGAGGCGGTCGCTCGCGCGCGCGCCGCACTCGAGCACCTACCGCCCGGCGGCTACCGGGACTTCGTCGCGGCAGGGATCGGCCGGCTGACGGAGCGGCTGCACGACACCGAGGGATAGCAGCCGGCGTCATCCCCCCGCCGCGCGGGGGCGCTTCTCGGGGCGGTCGGCGTGGACGGACACCGGCGCGGCGGATTGACATGTGTGTGTTCTCAACACATATTTTCCTCCGTCAACGAGGAGAGTCCGATGTCGCTCAAGGAGCGCGTGCGCCAGGCGTCGTTTGCCAGTCCGGCCGAAGAAGCCTCGGTCGCCCTCCTGGTGGCGTCCGGCCATCTCCTGCGTCGCCTGGAGGACATCTGCGCGGCGCAGGGGATCACGCACGACCAGTACAACGTCCTGCGCATCCTGCGCGGGGCGTATCCCGACGGGTATCCGCGCTACGAAATCGGCAATCGCCTCATCGACCGGTCGCCGGACGTGACGCGACTCCTGGACCGGTTGTCGCAACGCGGACTGGTGCGACGCTACCGGGCCGACGGCGACCGGCGCCTGTCGCTCGCCAGGATCACCGACCGTGGCCTCGCGCTCCTCGAGCGGATGGACGTTCCGATCGCTGCCGCGCACGCGGAGTTCGCCGCGCCACTCGCCGAGCCCGCGCAGCGCCAGCTGGCGGCGCTCTGCGGCCGGCTCATCCCGCGCTCCGACGGCTCGGCGTAGTGCCGCATCGCGCTGACGCGGACTTCGGCGCCGCCATAAAACGTGTTGCCAACACTTAATTGAATGGAGCACCAGATGCGTATCTTCATGACCGGAACCACCGGCTACATCGGCAGTGCGGTGGCACGACGCGTGCGCGAGCAGGGCCACACGGTGGTGGCCGCGGCCCACTCGGACGCGATGATGCATCACTTGGCGGCGCGTGGGTACACGCCCGTCGCGGCTGACCTGTCGCAACCCGAGACTCTCGCCGCGCACGCCGCTGCGGCCGATGCCGTCATTCACCTGGGCTTCGCGGCCGGGCCGGATGCGGCGGAGGTCGACCGTCGCGCCGCGGAGTCACTCCTCACGGCGCTCGACGGATCCGGGCGTCCGGTCATCTACACCAGCGGCGTGTGGGTGCTGGGGCCAACGGGCGACGCGGTGGCGGATGAGCGCTCGCCCCTCGCTCCCATCGCGGCGGTCGCCTGGCGGGGCCCGCTGGAGCGGTGGCTGCAGGACGCCGCGACGCGCGGTGCTCACCCCGTGATCGTGCGGCCCGGGATCGTGCACGGTGACGGCGGCGGCATTCCCGGCAAGACGGTGGCGGGAATCCTCCCGGTGGTGGGGAGCGGCGAGCAGCGTTGGCCGGTGGTGCACCTGGACGACCTGGCCGGGTTGTACGTCGCCGCGCTCGAGCGCGCCGCGCCGGGCACCGTGCTGCACGGCGTCACCGAAGTGGTGACGGTGCGGGCGCTCGTCGGCAGCGGGCCGTTGGTGCGCCATGAGGCGCTCGAGCGCGCGCGGACGTCGCTCGGCGACTTCGCGGAGGCACTGGCCACCGATCAGGTGGTGTCGTCGGCCCTGACGCAGGCCGCCGTCGGTTGGACGCCCACGCGGTTCGTGGGCGGCGAGTCGCGCCCCTGATTGGCGGCGCGTAGCGGTGCGGGTCGGCGACGTGGAGGGCGTCTCCCCGCGCGTGGAACCTATCCCGTCGCTGGCGACTAGGGTTGCGAAGGCGCGTCCGACACGGGCGCGCCTTGTCGATCACCGCACGCTCGCTCCCTGGGAGCCCATGCCGTACGTCAATATCCAGATCACCAAGGGCGCCACCCGCGCGCAGAAAGCCGCGCTGGTCAAGGACGTCACGGAGTCGCTCGTGCGCGTCCTCGGAAAACGGCCCGAACACACGCACGTGGTCATCCAGGAGATCGCCGAGGAGGACTGGGGTTATGCGGCGCTACTGACCGACGACTGGAAGCAGCGCCAGGGGGCGTGATGTAGCACGCGATGCCGTCCAGCACGCGCTGGAGGCCGAAATCGAACGACTCCTCCATCGTGCGCGCCGGTCCGTCCGGCGGCGCGGTGATGATCGACGCGAACGTCGGGAAGCGCGGGTCGCCGATGGCGCGCCCGAGGTCGGCGCCCACCGCGGCCGCCCACTCCTGCTCGGAAATGCCGCGCGCGCGTGCCCGCGCGAGAGAGATCGAGGTGTCGGACGCGCCCCGTGTGTAGCCGTCCACCACACTGATCATCTGCCCGATGTCCGCGCCGGTGAGTCCGGCGCGCGACAGCGCGTCGGCCAGCGCTTCCAGCCACGAAAGCCAGTTGGGGCCGTGCGGGGCGGCGACGAACGGCAGTTCCGCCAGCCATGGGCGGGCACAAAGCATGGCGCGCTTGGCATGCGCCCACCGCGTCACTTCGGTGCGCCAGTCTCCGCGAGGCTCCGTGGGACGTGGCGGGAGCCCCATTCCCGCATCGACGATGGCGTCGTAGAGCGCTTCCTTGCTCGGGAAGTAGCGGTAGATCGCCATCGTCGTGAAGCCCAGGCGTGAGGAGACGGCCTGCATGGTCACGGCGTCGAGCCCCTGGGCGTCGGCGATGGCCATGGCCGCCTGCACCACCTGCTCGGGCGTGAACGCGGCGCGGGGCCCGCGCGATGCGGGGGGGCGCTCGTCCCAGAGCAATTGGCTCCGCTGGCGAAGCGCGGGGTCCACGCGCACCGCGGCCTGCATCACGTCGGCGTGCGTCAGGTCGGCACTGGCCGCTACATCGCCGCGCGCCGCGGCGCCGCCCCGCCTGACCTGCCCCGTCCGCGCACCTGCGCCTCGCTTCCGACTTGCCATGGTCCCTCGGTTCTGAGCACTGCCTGTTGACAGAATGATAACTGTGTATATCATACACTCATATTGTGTATGCAATACACTAATCGGCGTTCGCGCGCGCCTCCAGCGCCGCGGTTCCACGCTCGTCTCCCCCGAGCTCGACTCCCATGACCTTGTGCAGCCCGGTCGTCCGCCGCGTGCGCGTTTCCACCCGCATGGCCGCCGCCGTGCCACGCGCGCTCTCCGTCGCGACCGTCCGCAACGCCCAGGGCTCCGCCGGTGACAGCCGGGAGGGCGAGCTCCGCGACTACGCCACCGGCTTGCGGTCGTTGGGCACCACGGGACGCTCGGGAACGCGCCACGACGTCGTCGTGGCGGGGGCGCTTCGCCCGTCGCGCCCGCACGCGGCGCGGTCGTAGCACGACGTGACGCACGAACCTCCCCGCCACCGACAAGCCCTTCCACCGCCCGTACCCTCACGACTGACCATGACGCCCTCGCGCTCCCCCTGGCTCGTTCCCGGCGCACTCATCGCCCTCGCCATCGTGCCGACCATCGCCGGCGCGGGGCGGGTGGCACAGCTTGCCGCGGGCGCCGACGTGACAGCGGAGAACGCCCGGTTCTTCGCGGCGCCCCTGCCGATCGTGCTGCACATTCCCGCCTCGATCCTCTATGCAGTCCTCGGCGCATTCCAGTTCTCCGCCGAGTTCCGGCGTCGTCACCGCGCGTGGCATCGCGTGGCAGGGCGGCTCCTTCTGGTCTGCGCCAGCGCCGTTGCGGGGACGGGGCTGTGGATGACGCTCACCTACCCCTGGCCGGCCGGGGATGGGTGGCTCGTCTACGCGGAACGGCTCGTCGTCGGCAGCGCGATGCTGCTGTCGGTGGTGCTCGGCATTGTCGCGATCGGGCGCCGGGCGTACGTCTCGCATGGCGAGTGGATGATCCGCGCCTATGCCCTTGGGATGGGGGCGGGGACACAGGTCCTGACGCACCTGCCGTGGTTCGTCCTCGCCGACACCGCGCCAAGCGAGGCGGCGCGTGCGGTGATGATGGGACTGGGGTGGCTGGTCAACGCCGTCGTCGCGGAATGGATCATCAGACGGCCGTTCCGTCGGGCGCAGCCGATGCTCGCGACCGCGCCATGACGAGCCGCGCGAACGCCCCGGCCTTACGCCGCCCGGCTCGCGCGGCGCCCCGCTGTCCGGATCGCCGGGGCACGCGCTGCGGCTCCCGCGCTACGTCATCAGCGCCGAGGTGATCTTCGGCATGCCCGACCAGCGCCTGACGATCCGGCACGATTCGGAGACGAGCGCGCGGCCGTACGTGGACAGGGCGCTCCTCGCCGTTCGCAACGTGGCGCGGCTGGTGGGGGTGCACCGGGGGTTGGACACGGTGCTCGACCTCTAGCCGGCGGGGGGCCTTTCCCCGCTCCCCCGGGGAGGCGGCGAGCGGAGCATCAGGGGATACTGGGGGACCATACGGTAGCGTATGGATGCCGTTGGCCGAGTCCCGGCCCGGTTTCCCGACAGTCCTCACCCTCCTGCCCGAATCCTCCGCACGCATGCACGTCATTTCGCGCCCCTTCTGGAACCCGCACGAGCACCGGCTTCGCGCCGGTGTGCGCGTCGTGCTCCACTTCCTCCTGTTCGTCGGGGTCACGGCGGGACGGGACGTCGTCTCTGCCGCGTCCGGCGCCTCGCCCGCGGGGGTGGTCGCCGCCACCGTCGCGTACGTGGCTGGCGGGCTGGCGCTGGCGTGGGTGATGGCGCACCGCGTCGATCGACGGTCGTTGGCCGACTACGGCCTGCACCTGAACGGCGGCTGGTGGCTGGACCTCGTCGTCGGCCTAATCCTGGGGGCCGTCCTGATGACGGGGGTGTTTCTCTCGCTCCGGTGGGCCGGTTGGGTGACGGTGACCGGTCCGGCTGCCACGAGCACCGGGATGTCCATTCCGCTCGCCGCCGCCCTGCGGGTGCTCTTCTATACCGCGGTCGCCTTCAACGAGGAGCTGGCCTTCAGGGGGTACGAGCTGAAGAACCTCGCCGAGGGCCTTGCCGGAGGACGCGTCGGGGCGGCGGGGGCGATGCTGCTCGCCGTGCTGTGCTCCTCGCTGCTGTTCGGCGCGGCGCATGCGTCCAATGCGAACGCGACGGTCGTCAGCACCCTCGCCATCGTGCTGAATGGCCTGCTCATCGCCTGGCCCTTCCTGCTCACGGGCGAACTGGCGATGTCGGTGGGGCTGCACCTGACGTGGAACCTCTTCCAGGGGCTGGTCTTCGGCTTTCCCGTCAGCGGCAACATCCCGGCCACGCACCTGCTCTCCATCGAAGTGGCAGGTCCCTCGGCGTGGACGGGCGGTGCCTTCGGCCCCGAGGCCGGGCTGGTGGCGTTCGGCTGGGCACTGGTGGGCGGCGGAGTGGTGGCGTGGTGGGTCAGGGTGCGCGGCCGGCGCGTGGCGCTGCACCTGCCGGTGGCGACGTGGACGCCCCCCCCGTCGCCCGGCCCCGGCCCCTCGAGCGCCTAACGCGTCGCCTTCTGCGACGAGATCACCGGCGACAGGGGGAGCCGGTCGCGATCCACCACCGCGCCCCCCTTGATCACGGCGTGGATGCTGCGGTAGTTGCGCGCCGATTCGAGCGGGTTCGCGTCGAGGATCACCAGGTCGGCCGCCTTCCCCGCCTCGAGCGTCCCCAGGTCGCGGTCCACCTTGTACGCGCGGGCGATGTTGCTCGTGGCCGACTTGAGGATCTCCATGGGGGCCATCCCCGCTTCCTCCAGCGCCACCAGGGCGTTGAAGTGCCCCTCGCCGAGCTTCACCCGTGAGTCGACGGTGTCCGAGGCGAGGGTGCTGGACTCGGCGTGCAGCACGGGGTGCTGCACGCCGGCGTCGGTCGAGACCATCAGGCGGACGCCGGCCCTGACCATGTTGCGGATGTTGATCGCAGCAATCTGCATGTAGGGCGTGAGCACGCCGTTGGGCGAGTGCCGCCTCAGGGCGTCGATCTGCCGCTGCGTCACCGCCAGCACCGAGACGGCGGTCCCGCGCGCCACCATCTTGCGGATCGTCTCGTCGGGGATCGGGTACTTCGGGCCCGAGATGTCGCCGTGCGTCAGGATGTCGACGCCGGCCTCGATGGCCATGTCGATGCTCTCGGGCGAGGTGACGTGGGCCTGCACCGTCTTGCCGGCGCGATGCCCCTCCTCCACGATCACGCGCTGCTGCCGCTCGGAGAACGAGAGGAAGTTCATGTCGACGTGGCCGCTCCCGCCGTACTTGAGGAAGTCGAGGTCGAGGGCGGCGTACCGCGCGATGGCGGCGCGCAGCGAATCGGGCGGCATCCAGAGCAGCTCGCGCCCCGTCCCCTGTTCCCACGTGTCGTTGGTGCGTTTGGCGAAGGCCTTGCTCACGTGGACGGCCGACTGGCCGCGGAAGTCGGGGCTGAGCGGCCCGCTGAAGCCGATGATGTTCCCGGCCAGGTAGATGCGGCTCCCCACCACGGTCCCGGCGTTGATCATGTCGCGCGCCTTCGCGAGCGCGGCGCGCGGGCCCCAGGTGTCGAAGACGGTCGTCATCCCCGTCTTGAGCGCGATCTGCGCCCCCTCGATCACCACCTCGTGGTAGCGCCCCTCGAAGGTGATCAGGCTCTCGAGGTCGCCATTCAGGTAGAGGTGCAGGTTGGCGTCCATCAGCCCCGGGATGACGAACTTGCCGCGGGCGTCGATGCGCTGGGCCGACGCCGGGAGCTGCGCCTCGCGGGCACTCCCTACCGAGACGATGCGTCCGTCGCGCACCAGCACGACCGCATCGGCCATCGCCGGGCGCCCGGTGCCGTCGATCACGGTGCCGCCGGTGATGGCGAGCAGTTGCGCCTGTGCCGGCGCGGCGGCCGCGCCGAGGGTCAGGAGCGCGAGGGCGAAGCGGCGCGGCGCGCGGCGACGGTGGGTGAGGCGGAGGAGACGCATGGGCGGAGCGGGCGAGAGGAAGGAACGCACGACGATTGTCCCTCCGGACGCGGGCCGACACAAGGGGCGGCGGCCGGCGATCGCGTTCAGGGACCGAGCGGCGACGCGGCGCCCGCGCGCTACGGGAGCGCGAACGCCACGTAGGTCCCGCCGCTCGGCGCCCCGTTCTTCCCGCCGCCGCAGGCGATCACGAGGTACTGCTTGCCGTCGACCATGTAGGTGGACGGCGTCGTGTTCCCGGCGGCGGGGAGCTGTCCCTCCCAGAGCAGCTTGCCCGTCGCCTTGTCGAACGCGCGGATCTTGTTGTCGTAGGTGGTGGCGGCGATGAAGAGGAGCCCGTTCCTGGTCACGATGGCCCCGCCGTAGTTGTCGCTCCCGGTATTGGTGACCCCCTGCTGCACGAGCTTGGGATACTCGCCGAAGGGGATGCTCCACCGGGTCTCGCCGGAGTTGAGGTCGATCGCGTTGAGCGTCCCCCACGGCGGCTTGATGGCGGGATACCCTTCGTGGTCCAGGAAGATGTCGAAGACGGTATTGCGGTACTTGAGGAAGGTGGGGAGGTCCCGGGGGGTCAGCGTCGGCGCCTTGCCGGTGAGGAGGTACTCGGTGAGCTGGGCCACCCCGCTGTCGCCTAACGCGGTGCGGAAGGCGGGCATGCGCCCGGTCCCCCCGGCGATGGCGGCGGCGATCTGCTCGCGCGTGAGGCGCCGCCCCACGCCGGTGAGCGTGGGACCGATCGGGGTGGACCTGGCCCCATGGCACTCGGCGCAGTAGGCGCCGAAGAGCGAGCCGGTCTCGCGCGGAACGATCTTGAGGATCCACCCCATCTCGTTGGAGTTGACGTAGAGCAGCCCCGTCTCGGGGTCGAAGGCGGGGCCGCCGTACTCGCCGCCGCCATCCACGCCGGGGAAGATGATGATCCCCTGCGTGTTGGGCGGGGTCCACGGATCGGGGGTGGGGTTGTCGCGGAAGATCCGGAGCGCCGCGGCGCGCGCTTCGGGCGTGCGGTCGGTGAGCAGCTCCTCCGTGAGCTGCTGCCGGGCGAACGGTCGGGGGAGCGTGGGAAAGCGCTGCGAATCGGCGGTGACCTCGCCGTCGAGCAGCGCGGGCGGCATGCGCCGCCATTCGCTGGGGAAGAGCTCGGCCCCGGTCTCCCGGTCGAGCACCCAGACGTGCCCCGTCTTGGTGATCTGGGCGACGGCGTCCACCGGCCGCCCATTGCGCCTGACGGTGACGAGCGCGGGGGCGGCCGGGAAGTCGCGGTCCCACAGGTCGTGCCGGATCCCCTGCAGGTGCCAGCGATACTTCCCTGTGCCGGCGTCGAGCGCGACGATGGAGTTGGCGAAGAGGTTGTCGCCGAGGCGGTTGGCGCCGTAGAAGTCGAACGATGCGGAGCCGGTGGCGAAGAAGACCATGCCGCGCGCCTGGTCCACCGTCACGCCGGACCACGCATTCGCCCCGCCCGCCACCTGCCACGCGTCGGGCGACCAGGTGTCGTAGCCGAACTCGCCGGGGTGCGGAATGGTGTGAAAGGTCCAGCGGATCTTCCCGGTCTTCACGTCGTAGGCTCGGATGTCGCCCGGCGCCGAGGGGAGCGCTTCGGGAACGGAGGTCCCGATGATCAGCATGTCCTTGTAGACGGCACCCGGGGTGCTGGCACTCACCGAGAGCCCCTCGACAGGACGTCCCAGCCCTTCGCGCAGGTCGACCCACCCGCTGTCGTTCCCCCATCCGGCCGCCTTCTGCCCCGTGCGGGCGTCGAGCGAGAAGAGGCGGTAGCGGTAGTTGAAGTAGACGCGCCCGTCGTGGACGACGACGCCGCGGTAGCGGATGCGCGGGCCGGTGAAGTTCCCGTTGGTGGGATCGAACGACCAGAGTTCCTTGCCGGTCGCGGCGTCGAGCGCGAAGGCGCGCTGCTTCGGCGACATGGCGTACAGCACGCCATCGACGACCACGGGATTGGACTGCATCTCCGACCCCTCGAAGGCGTCCCGTGTGTCGTAGCGCCACGC
This sequence comes from uncultured Gemmatimonadaceae bacterium, assembly GCA_964626245.1. Lineage (GTDB taxonomy): Bacteria > Gemmatimonadota > Gemmatimonadetes > Gemmatimonadales > Gemmatimonadaceae > SCN-70-22. The sequence goes on along the minus strand of CAZVDJ010000030.1, from coordinate 5,404 downwards.
CACTTGCAGCTGGGAGACGTTCTCCGGCGAGATCTGCGAGAGGGTGGTGTAGTGGGTCTTCTCGTCGCTGCCGAGGTAGACGGGCCAGTCGACGTCGCGGGGCGGGGTGCTGCACGATGCGGCGGCAAGGGCGGTCGCGGTGAGCGCCCCCCACGGAAGGGGGCGCACGCGGCGACGGCGCGACGCGCCACGGAGGGAGACGGACATGGTGTCGGCGACGGGGGAGGTCGTGCGGCGCAGGGGACCAAGGGGACCCCAGGCGACGAGGCGGCACTCCGGCGGCGCCCGAGCGGGCGAGGCCGGCGCGGCAACATGGCGCGATCTTCCCGGGCGCGACAGCCCCGGGGCCGCGCCGCTATCCCGCGCGCCGCTCGGATTGGCGCACGATCTCGGCGTGCACCGCCGGCACGATCGCGCGCCCGCTCCCCGTTGCCAGACGGTCGAGCTCCTCGCGCGAGATCATCCCCACCTCGCCGCGGTACGCCGCCTTGAGCGCGTTCATGCGGTGCTGCGAGGCGAGCGCATCGTCGTAGTCCCGGACGGTGCGCACGGAGATCCCCGCCCGTGCCGCGAGATGCTCGGCCACTCGCTCCTCGTGCCGCTGCCGCACGGCGAGCGGTTCGGTCGAGGGCGGGAGGAACTCCGAGACGATCATCGGGCCATTCTCGATCGCCGCCGCCCCCATGGCGTTGCTGGTCGCCACGAACGATCCGTCGGTGAACTCGGTCACCATGTCGGTCACCTTGCCGGGGAGCTTGCGCAGCACCCAGAGCAGGATGCGCAGCCAGACGCTCCGGATGTGCGGGTGATACAGGGCCGACACCACCGCGCCGTCGCGCGAGACGAGGACGCGCACCATGATCGCGCTCAGCACCGTTCCCGGCACCTCGGTGAGCGTCTTGTCCTCCAGGTCGCACAGCAGGCGGAAGCCGCGCGTAGCCAGGCGCTCCGCGGTCCGGTCGTACCAACGGATGTCCAGGTGCCGGTACTCGGCCGGCGACGCGACGACGTAGCGGTGGGTGGGCTGGTAGGTCGCCTCGAGCTGCGCCAGGATGTCGTGGGCGGCCTTCTCGACGGGTTGCATCGATGCGAAGGGGGAAGGGGCGTGGTTGCAGGTTGCGTCCCATGCAGTAGACTGGCCGTGGCGGGGCGCGTCACCCGAAGGGTTGCAGCTGTGCGCTCCGTCACAGGCCGCGACGCGTCCACCTCCCAGGAGATGCCACCGAGCCAGCTTCCCGCGGTACCGCCGGTCTCGTACGTCGTGATGGGGGTCGCCGGCGCCGGCAAGAGCACGGTGGGCGCCGCCCTCGCGCACGCGCTGGGCGTGGAGTTCGTGGAGGGCGATCGGTATCACCCCGAGGCCAACCGGGCGCGGATGGCGGCCGGGATCGCGCTCACCGACGACGACCGGGCGGGGTGGCTGCAGGCGCTGGCCGCGCGCCTGCGCCGTGCGCAGCACGACGGGGTGGGGGTGGTGCTGGCCTGCTCGGCGCTCAAGCGCGCCTATCGCGAGGTGCTGCGCGAGGGGGCGGGGGGTGGAACGCTGCGCTTCATCGTCCTCCACGGCGCACCATCGCTCCTGGCCGAGCGCCTGGCGGGGCGCACGGGCCACTTCATGCCCGCCACGCTCCTGGACTCGCAGCTGGCGACGCTGCAGCTGCCGGCGCCGGAGGAGGAGGCCTGGGCGTACGACGTCGCGCGGCCGCCTGACGAGATCGTGCGCGACGTCATGGCGCGCATCGCGCGCCAGGCGGCGGGGCGCCCGGGGGCGCCATGACCGCCGACGTCCGCCTCCTGCTGTACGCGCTTGGGGCCGTGGTCGCGCTGATCGTCCTCATCGCGCGCTTCCGGCTGCACCCCTTCATCGTCCTCGTCGTGGTGTCCATCGCCATGGGCGGGGCGGCGGGGATGCCGCTCCCCAAGGTCCTCGCGTCGCTGCAGGAGGGGGTGGGGGGCGTCCTCGGCTTCATCGCGCTGGTGGTGGGGCTGGGGACGATGCTGGGGAAGATCATGGCGGCGTCGGGGGGCGCGACGCGCATCGCCACGACGTTGATCGCGCGGCTGGGCGAGCACCGCCTGCACTGGGCGATGATGGTCGTCGCCTTCATCGTCGGGATCCCCGTCTTCTTCCAGGTCGGCTTCGTCCTCCTGATCCCGCTCGTCTTCACGATGGCGCGGCGCACCGGGTTGTCGCTGCTGCACATCGGGATCCCGCTGGTGGCGGGGCTCTCGGTGGTGCACGGGATGGTGCCGCCGCATCCGGCCGCGATGCTCGCGGTGGGGACGTTCAAGGCCGACGTGGGGCGCACGATCCTCTACGCGATCATCGTCGGCCTCCCCACCGCGGCGCTCGCGGGGCCGATCTTCGGCGCGTGGGTGTCGCGGCGCATCACGCTGCCGTCGGAGAACCGTCTCGCGGCCCAACTGGAGGGAGCAGCGGTCGAGGAGCCGCCCGGCTTCGGGATCACCGTCTTCACGGTGCTGGTCCCGGTCATCCTGATGCTGCTGGCCAGCGCCGCGGCGGTGCTGCTCCCGGCCGGGCACCCGGTACGCTCGGCGCTCGACTTCGCGGGGCATCCCGTGGTGGCGCTGCTGCTGGCGCTGCTCTTCTCCTTCTGGTCGCTGGGACGCCCGGCGCGCTTCACCCGTGACCAGCTTCTCTTCTTCACCAACGACTGCCTCGCCCCCACCGCGTCGATCGTCCTCGTGATCGGGGCGGGGGGCGGCTTCAACCGTGTCCTGCTGGACAGCGGCGTGGGGACGGCGATCGCCAATCTGGCGCTCGGCTCGCAGGCGTCGCCGCTGCTCCTGGCCTGGGGGGTGGCGGCGCTGATCCGCATCGCGACGGGATCGGCGACGGTGGCAATGACCACGGCCGCCGGGATCGTGGCGCCGATCGCCGCCGCCACCGCCGGCAGCAACGCCGAACTCCTCGTCCTGGCCGCCGGCGCCGGCTCGCTCGTGCTGTCGCACGTGAACGACTCGGGCTTCTGGCTCATCAAGGAGTTCTTCAACATGTCGGTGGCGCAGACGCTCCGGACCTGGACGGTGACCGAGACGATCATCGGCGTGGCCGGGCTCGTCTTCACCCTCCTGCTGTCGCTCGTTGTGTAGCGCGGGCGTCCCCGTCACGCCGAGCGGGCAGTACCACGAGGAGCGGGCGTCGCGCTCGACGACCCGTCAGGCCGGGTCGTGCCAGCCGCCTACCTCGTCGGCCAGGAGTCGCGCCCTGTCCGGCCCCCAGCTGCCGGGGGCGTAGGGCGCCGGTTCGACGGCCGCGTTCACCAGCGGATCGACGATGGCCCACGCGGCCTCCACGGCGTCCTGCCGGGCGAAGAGGGTGGCGTCCCCCTGCATGGCGTCGCCGATGAGCCGCTCGTAGGCGTCCATCTCGTCGGAGCGCTTGTCGCGCATGAGCGACAGCTCCACCGGCTCTCCCTCCATCGCCTCCCCCGGGCGCTTGGCGCTCACGCCCAGCGCGATGGTCACGTCGGGGCCCAGCCGCAGCCGCACGTAGTTGGGCCTCGGGCGCGCGGCCTCGCGAAAGACCACGCTCGGCGGGGCCTTGAAGTGCACCATCACTTCCGTGGCCGACCGCGCCAGCCGCTTTCCGGCCCGCACGAAGATCGGGACGCCGGCCCAGCGCCACGAGTCCACCTGCAGCTGCATGGCGGCGTAGGTCGGCACCCGCGAATCGGCGGCGACGCCGGCTTCGCGTCGGTAGCCCTCGAACTGTCCCAGAACGAGGTGGCCCGGGTCGAGCGGCGGGATGGAGCGCAGCACCTTGGCCTGCTCGTCCCGGATCGCCTCGGCGTAGGCCGACGACGGCGGTTCCATGGTGAGGAAGCCCACCACTTGCAGCAGGTGGTTCTGGATCACGTCGCGAATGACGCCGGTTTCCTCGTAGAACTTGCCGCGCCCCGCCACGCCGAACGCCTCGGCCATGGTGATCTGGATGCTCGCCACGTGGTGCCGGTTCCACACCGGCTCGAGGAAGGCGTTGGCGAAGCGGAAGTAGAGGATGTTCTGGACCGCCTCCTTGCCCAGGTAGTGGTCGATGCGAAAGACCGACGACTCGTCGAAGCGCTGGTGCAGCGTGGCGTTGAGCGCGCGGGCCGAGGGGAGGTCGCGCCCGAAGGGCTTCTCCACCACCACGCGGGCCTCGTCGGTGCAGCCGGCGGCTCCGAGCCCGCTGACGACGTCGGGAAAGCGCGACGGCGGCACGGCCAGGTAGTGCAGCGGGCGCGTGGCGCGGCCCAGCGCCTCCCGAAGGGTGCGATACGTCGCCGGATCGGTGTAGTTGCCGCGCACGTACTGCAGCCGCTCGCTGAGGATGGCAAAGGCGGCGTCGTGTACCCCGCCACCGTGCTCCGCCACACTCTGCCGCGCGCGTTCTCGCAACCGCTCGGTGGTCCAGTCGGAGGACGCCACGCCCAGCACGGGGACGTCGAGCGTTCCCCGGCGCGCCATGGCGTGCAGCGCCGGAAAGATCTTCTTGTAGGCCAGGTCGCCCGTGATCCCGAAGAAGACGAGCGCGTCGGATCGCGGCGCGCTCACGAGGGGCGCTGCTCGAGGTGGCCGCCGAAGGCGAAGCGCATGGCGGAGAGCATCCGGTTGGCGAAGTCGTCCTCGCCGCGCGAGGCGAAGCGCGAGAAGAGCGCCGAGGCCAGTACGGGGGCGGGAACGGCCAGGTCGTTTGCGGCGGCCAGCGTCCAGCGCCCCTCGCCCGAGTCGGAGACGTGGCCCGAGAAGCCGGAGAGTGCCCCGTCACGTGCAAGGGCCTGCGCCGTCAGGTCGAGGAGCCACGACGTGATCACGCTTCCGCGCCGCCAAAGCTCCGCGATCTCGCCCAGGTCGAAGTCGTAGCGGTAGTGCTCGGGATGGCGCAGCGGGGTGGTCTCGGCGTCGTGCGCCTGCCCCGCGCGGCCGCGCCCGGCGTGCTGGAGCACGTTGAACCCCTCGGCGAAGGCGGCCATCATCCCGTACTCGATGGCGTTGTGCACCATCTTGACGAAGTGCCCGGCGCCGTGCGGTCCGCAGTGCAGGTATCCACGGTCGGCCGTGCGGTCGTCGGCCGTGCGCCCCGGCGAGGGCGGGGCCGCCGCGGCCCCCGGGGCGAGCGTGGCCAGGATGGGGTCGAGCTGCCTGACGACGGCTGGTTCGCCCCCGAGCATGAGGCAGTAGCCGCGGGCCAGCCCCCACACGCCACCGCTCACGCCGCAGTCCACGTAGTGCACGCCGCGGGCGGCGAGGCGGGGAGCCCGGGCGATGTCGTCCTGGAAGTTGGAGTTCCCGCCGTCGACGACGACGTCGCCAGCCGCAAGGTGGGGGAGGAGGGCGTCGAGGGTCTCGTCCACCACGCCGGCCGGCACCATGATCCAGACGACCCGGGGCGACGGGAGCG
>CAZVDJ010000029.1:14698-16539 GCA_964626245.1 uncultured Gemmatimonadaceae bacterium | reverse complement strand
ATCGGTTACTTCATCAACTACGCGCGGCACCACAAGCACTCGTACCACCTGATCCTGCACGCCGACCTGCTGGGGATGTCGCCCGTGGAGCAGGTCATCGTGGCCAACGTGGCGCGCTACCACCGCGGCGCGCCACCGCGCCGCAAGCATCCCAACTTCGGGCGGCTGGACCGCGAGTCACGCGAGCGCATCGTGCGGCTGTCGGCGATCCTGCGCGTGGCCGACGGCTTCGACCGCGGCCACGTGGGGGGCGTGCAGAAGGTCAAGGTCCGGTGGACCGATCGCGCATTGCGCCTGACGGCAGTCCCCGACCCGCGGGCCCGAGTGCTGCGCCTGGAGCTGTGGGGGGCCAGCCGCAAGTCGGCACTCCTCTCCGAGCTGGCCGGGATCCCGGTGGAGATCGTCGCCCCCGACGGCACCGTCGTGCACGCACCGGGCGACGACGACGACCGCGACGGCGAGTAAGGGTGGCAGGACCCGTAGGCGCGTCGCATCCGGCCCAGGGCGCCGGCGCTGCGGATACGGGTCGTGAGTGCACCAGCAGGCGCGGCTACTTGCGCGCGCGCCGCCCCTTGGCGCGAGCGTGCCGCTCGCCGTTCCCGTTAGGCTCGGCGGCCGCCGCCAGGGCGGCCGGCGGAAGCACCGCCCGCACCTCGGCGGTGGTGTAGCGCGAGTCGCCACGCTCCAGCCCCCACGGGTCGCGCAGCAGCCGGCGATGCGTCGCCAGCTCCTCGTCATCGCCCGGGACGCACTGCTGCCACGTCCCGTCGGGCCCCAGCGTCCAGGCCTGGCGATTGTCGGCCAGGCATGTCTCCAGCAGCGAGTACAGGCGCTGCTGCAACGGGCGGTCGGCCACCGGGACGATCACCTCCACCCGGCGCTCCAGGTTGCGCGGCATCCAGTCCGCCGACCCGATGTAGAATTCCTCGTGGCCGCCGTTGGCGAAGTAGAAGATGCGCGAGTGCTCCAGGAAGCGGCCGATGATGCTGCGCACGCGGATACGGTCGCTCACCCCCGGCAGCTGCGGGCGCAGGCTGCAGATCCCCCGCACCACCAGGTCGATCTCCACCCCGACCTGCGAGGCCTCGTACAGGGCGGCAATCACGTCGGGCGACACCAGGGCGTTGAGCTTGGCCAGGATGCGGGCCGGCCGCCCGGCGCGCGCGTGCTCGGCCTCTCGCGCAATCAGCGACAGGAAGCGCCCCTTCATGTTCGCCGGCGCCACCAGCAGCTGCCGGTACTCGCGCTGCCGAGAGAAGCCGGTGAGCAGGTTGAAGACGTCGGTGAGGTCGGCACCGATGTCGGGCTGGCAGGTGAAGAGCCCGATGTCGGTGTAGAGCCGAGCGGTCTTCGAGTTGTAGTTGCCGGTCCCCACGTGCACGGAGCGGCGGATTCCGTCCGGCTCGCGCCGCACCACCAGCGCGATCTTGGCGTGCGTCTTGAGCCCCGGCAGCCCGTAGGCCACGTGGACCCCGAAGTCCTCGAGCCGGCGCGCCCAGGTGATGTTGTTCGCCTCGTCGCCGCGCGCCTGCAGCTCCACCAGCACCGCCACCTGCTTTCCCCGCTGCGCCGCCTCCGTGAGCATGTCGACGATCGCGCTGTCGCCCGAGGTCCGGTACAGCGTCGTCTTGATCGCCAGCACGTGCTCGTCGCGCGCCGCCGCCTCGAAGAACCGCTCCACCGAGGTCGTGAACGACTCGAACGGGTGATGCACCAGCAGGTCGCGGTCGCGGATGACGTCGAAGATGGAACGCGCCGGGTCCCGCAACTCGGGCGGGGTCAGCGGCGCGAACGGCGCATCGCGCAGCTCGGGCACGTCCAGCGTGGCCAGCTGCATCAGG
>CAZVDJ010000029.1:0-14688 GCA_964626245.1 uncultured Gemmatimonadaceae bacterium | reverse complement strand
AGGTCGCCCAGCTCCAGGAGGGTCCCGCCGTCGTGCACGTCCCCCACCGCCAGCGGCAACACGTCGGGGTCGGTCACAACGCGCAGCTCATCCAGGAGCAGCTGGCGGATGTGCGGGGGCATCCCCTCCTCCACTTCCAGCCGCACCACCTCACCGAAGCGCCGCCGGAAGACCTGCTCCTCGATCGTCGCCAGCAGGTCCTCCGGCTCGTCGGCCGCGGGGACGTCCAGGTCCGAGTAGCGCGTGATCTTGAAGGTGTGCCAGCCGAGGATTTCCATCCCCGGGAAGAGCGTCCCGAGGTGTGCCCCGATCAGCAGTTCCAGCGGCACGAAGTGATGCACGCGACCGGTGGGGATCCAGCGCGGCAGCGAGCGCGGCACCTTCACGCGCGCAAAGTGCTCGCCCCCGCGCACCGGATCGCGCAGCTGCACGGCCAGCGAGATCGACAGGTTCGAGATGTACGGGAACGGATGCCCCGGATCCACCGCCAGCGGCGTGAGCACCGGGAAGACCTCCCGCTCGAAGAAGGCATCGAGCGCCGCCGACTCGTCAGGCGAGAGCGACGTCATCTCCACCAGGCGGACCCCGCGCGCGTCGAGGCCCGGCAGCAGCGATTCGTGGAGGCAGCGCTGCGCCTCGGCGCACAGCGTGCGCACCTCGCGGTCGATCGCCTCCAGCTGCGCCGCGGGCGTCATCCCGTCGGCCGGCGCCTTTTGCACCCCCGCCGCCACCTGGCGTCGCAACCCGGCCACGCGCACCTGGTAGAACTCGTCCAGGTTCGTGCTGAAGATGGAGAGGAACTTGAGCCGCTCCAGCAGCAGCGTGCGCTCGTCGAGCGCCTCGTGCAGCACCCGGGCATTGAACGCCAGCCAGGACAGCTCGCGATTCAGGAAGAGGGCCGGGGCGGTGGCGTGTTCGATCATGGCGAAGGCGAAGGGCAGGCGTCCCTGCACGAGGGACGCTCCTCCACAAACTAATGACGGCAGCGCGCCGGTCGTGTCACAACGCTGCCACGACGGCTCAGCCCGGCGCGACTCAACCGGTTGGGCCCCGGAGACTTACGGGCGGCGCGCCGCCGACGCAACCACCGCCGTATAGTCGGTCAGGAGGGCGTCGAACACCCGGCCCCAGCGCCGCGACAGGGCCCCCTCCCGCCCCTTGCGGCCGGCGGCAAGGCGCAGCGCCGGGTCGCGCCCCCAGCGTGCGATGTGCGAGGCCAGCGACCGCGCGTCACCTGCCGCATAGAACGACCCAGCCCCCGGTGGGAGGAGTTCGCGTGTCACGGCACATTCGGCCGCGATCACCGGAAGGGCACTGGCCATCGCCTCCAACGTCACGTTGCCGAAGGTGTCGGTCGTCGACGGAAAGACAAAGAGGTCCGCCGAGGCGTAGAGGCGAGAGAGCAATTCGCCGGTCGCCTTGCCGAAGAAGGTCACCCCCGGCACCTCGCGGGCGCGGCACGCCGCCAGGTGCGGGCCATCACCCACGACCAGGAGGCGCGACGGCGGGGCGTCGGGGAGCGCGTGGTGCAGGGCCATCGCGTCGAGCAGTTCGTCGATTCCCTTCTCGCGGGCCACGCGCCCGACATAGAGCACCAGCAGCTCGCGGTCACACGAGCCGTGCAGCTGGCGGACGGCCGGCGTGCGCCAGGCCGGCGAGAATCGGTCGGCATCCACACCGCGCCCCCACACCGCCGTCCGCTCGAAGCCGCGAGCGGCCAGGTCGCGCGCCACCGACGTCGTCGGGCAGTAGGTGCGGCGCCCGCCGTTGTGGAACCAGCGCAGGTATCGCTCGAGCGTGCGGCACGCCCCGCCCAGCGCATAGTGCGGGAGGTAGGCGCTGAAGTGCGTATGGTACGAGGTGACCAGCGGGAGGCCGAGCGAACGCGCAGCGGTCCGCCCTCCCAACCCCATCCCGAACGGCGTCGCGACGTGCACCAGCGTCGCCCCCCACGCCCGCAGCGCGCGCGCCAGTGGGCGTGGACGAGCCGGTGCCACGCGAAGTTGCGGGTAGAACCAGAGCGGCACGCTGTCAGCCCGGCGCACCCCGACCTCAGGCTGCGCCCCCGGATCGCTCGTGGTGAAGACTTCCACCGCGCCACCGCGCGCGCGCACCACCTCGGCCAGTCGCTCGAGCGTACGCGTCACCCCATTCACCTGCGGCGCCCACGTGTCGCTGACCAGCGCCAGGCGCAACCCCTCGGCGCCCACCTCGGCAGGATCGCCACGCGCTGCCTCTGGCTCACCCGCAACGTCGGCGAGCTCGTGGTGCAGCCGTACGCGCACCGCACGGCCGCGCAGCGACGGATGCTGATCGGCGAACGACCGCCAGCCTGGCGCGGTGCGCCGCGGCGCCTCCCCCTGTCCGCTCACGCGGCCGCCGAGCCTGGGTGTGTCCTGCTCGCCGACAGCAGCGATCCGTAGCCGTCGGCGCTCCGCACCGACAGCCAGCGGTCCAGTGCGCGATCGAGGGAACGTCGCACCTCGGCGTCGTCCACGTCCGCCGGGTGCAACGCCAGGCGCACCAGCGGCGCCTGCCGCTCCGTCACCCACCGTGCCTCGGCCACCAGCGCGGAGAGGTCGGCGCGCCAGCGTGAACGCGTGCTCCAGCGCAGCGCCGCCGAGCGCTCCGAGCGCCCCTCGCGCAACCAGTGGATGCGGCGCTCGTCCTCGAACAGCGCGAGCCCCGCGTCTCGTGCCGCCTCCCGGGCATCGCTTCGCGCCAGCCAGGCCGGCGGAACGAACCCGATCGGTGACAGCCCGCATCGCGCCAGCACCTCCAGCCCGCGGCCGATCCTGGCCGAGGCCTCCGAATAACCGAGCGACAGGAACTCTCCCTCGCGCGCCGTCCGCCCCAGCGCGCGCCACTCGTCGGACAGGCGGCGCACGCTCCCCGTCTCGTCGTGCCGTTCGCCGTGCAGGAAGATGCGCGCCCCCTGGTCGACGCGCGCGTAGAGCCAGTCGACAAAGCGCGCGTTGCATTGCAGCGGGTGTTCGCCGTGCCAGTTGGGCACTACGAGCAGCGCCGGGCGCACGCCTCGCGTCACGCACATCAGCCAGAGCTCGTGCAGCTGCCGCTGGAACGGCGGCGCCACGTCGTGCAGCGAGAGCAGCAGCGTCATGCGCGCAGTACCTCGCGATACACCTCGAACAGCCGGTCGAAGACGGCGTCCCATCCGTGTTCGCGCTCCGCGTAGTCGCGCGCGCGCACACCCAGGCCGCGCGCGTCGCCCGCCAGGGCACCGGCCACCGCGCGCGCCAGGTCGTCGGCGCACCCGGGGTCGTAGCCCGCCCCTGCACCCGATCGCTGGACCAGCTCCCACCCGCCTCCCTGTGCCGCGGTCACGACCGGCGTTCCGCTCGCCATCGCCTCGAGCGCCGAGAGGCCGAAGGTCTCGCGGTCGCCGGTGGCGAGATACAGGTCGGCTGCCGCGTGCAGCCGCGCCAGCTGCACGCGGTCCCCCTGGTACGGCAGCCAGCTCACCCCAGGCTGGTCTCCCTGGCGCCGCAGCGCATCGCCTTCGGGCCCTGCCCCAACGATCGCCAGGTGCGCCCCGGTTCGCCTGAAGACCTCCGGCCACGCCGCGAGTGCAACGTCCAGCCGTTTCTCGCGCGCCAGCCGGCCCACGTACAACACCATGGGCCGGTCGAGCGGGATCCCCAGGCGCCGACGAATGCGCGGACGTTCCTCCTGCTGCCGGGGATGAAAGAGCGACAGGTCGACGCCCAGCGGAACGCGCGTCACGCGCTCGATCCCGATGGCGCGCAGCTCCTCGGCGGCGTACTCCGACGCCACGATCGTGGTGCGATAGAGACGGTTCAATTGGCGCAGGTATCCTGCCGTCAGGCGCATCCAGGCCCCCCTCATCCGCCGACCGAGCCCGACGGATGTGCCGACCGCTCCCAGGTTCGAGTGGTGATAGGCGACCAGGGGCGAGGCCAGCCGTCGCGTGGCCAGCCATGTGATCCACGGAACAAGGAATGGCGACCCCACCTCGACCACGTCCGGGCGCTCGTGCTCCATGAGGCGACGCGTGGTCCGGGTGGCCAGGAGGAAGCGATAGGCCGTCTGCGTGGGAATGAGCGGACCGCGCACGCGGTACGTGCGCACTCCGCCGCCGCACGCCACGCCGTCGAAGGGGCCGGGGACCACCAGGACGTGGCGCAGCGTCGCGCGCGACGACACGTAGCGTGCCTTCTCCGTGAGGTAGGTGCGCACGCCGCCGCTTGTCTCGCCGAACCACTTGGTGATGTCGGCCACGGTCAGCGATGCACCGGGGCGGTCGTTGGCCGGCAATGGGGCGCGCGATAGCGCCACGCGACGCGTCTCGGCGAGGGCGGGAACGCCGTGCGACGCCATGCCCCCGGGGATGGCAGCCGTTCGCCCGGTGGCGTGGGGGAGCGCGATTGCACGTTCGGCGCCCCGGTCCCGGAGTGGCGGGAGTCCGACGGTCATGGCAGCGGGAGCACGAGCGCGGTGACCAGCGCCAGCAGCTGGCCGGCGAGCACGTCGCCGGGGTAGTGCACCCCCAGCGCCACCCGGGAGAAGCCCACCACCACGGCGCTCACGGCCAGGAGCGGCGCCAGCGCCGGCTGCATCGTGGCGTGGCCTAACGCCACCGACATCGCCGCCGCCGCGTGCCCCGATGGAAACGAGAACCGGTCCGGCGCATGCATGAGCACCTCGCACGCCGTACCCCGGGACGGGCGCGGTCGTCCCACCGTGCGCTTGACCAGCTGCACCAGCACGTGCGACACCACCAGGATGGCCAGCGCACGCAGTGCGCCGGCCTGCCACTCCCGTCCCAGTGCGAGCGGGGCGAGCGAGGCAGCCACCGAGAAGGTGGCGCCCCCCAGGTGCGTCACGGCGCGCCACAGTCGCCGGGTCCCGCGCCCGGTCGCGTCGCCCAGCGCGAGCCGCAGGAACAGGGCACGGTCGTGCTCTCCCAGCCGGTGCAGCAGCGGATGCGTCATGCGCCGAAGTGTGGGCGGCACCGGTCGCGGCGTGCCTAACGACCGGCCACGATACCGTAACGGCCGCGTGCCGGCACCGTGACGGGTTGCGGGATGACCGCGGGCGCGGGCGCGAACGCCTCCACGAGCACACGCCCCGCATACCCGGCCGGCACGTGTCCGGTCATCGCCCACGCCACGGTGGCCGGGACGTCGAGCAGCGACGAGAGCGGCGCCACCTCTCCCGCCACGACCCGCCCCCCGGCCAGTACCAGCGGGATGGTGCGATCGTGCGGATGCGCGGAATCGTGGTTGCGGAAGTCCACCCCGCCGCCACCGTGGTCGGCCAGCGCCACCAGCAGCGTATCGGGACACGACGCCGCGCCGGTGAGCAGCTCCAGCACGCCTAACGCCTCGTCCATTTCCCGGGCGGCCGCCAGGTACGGGCGCGACGTCCATCCGTGCGCGTGGCCCGCGCGGTCGCCGTCCGGCCAGTGGAAGAGCCAGAAGCCCTCGCGCCGTGCCACGAGGGACCGGCGCGCCGCGGCCAGGATCTCCAGCGCGCCGCGTCCGCGAAACGTCGCCTCCCCCACGCCCAGGATCCGGGCCAACCGTGCGGCAACGCGGCGGTATCCGAACGGGAGCGACGCCAGGAAGGCGTGCTTCGCCACCCCGGCGTCCCGCAGCAGCCGTGGCAGCGGCTGCAACGGGACGCGCGGTCGCGGCACGACGAAGCGATCGCCAGCCAGCCCGTGATCCACGGGGCGCACTCCCGTGAGCAGCGACCCCATGGCCGCCGCCGTCACCGACGGCGCCACTGTTTGCGCCGAGAACGACGACGCGCCCCGTTGGGCGAGGCGCGAGAGCTGCGGGAGCGGCAGGAGCGGGATCACGTCGGCCCGCAATCCGTCGAGCACGACCACGATCACGCGCGTCACGCGAGGCGAGGGAATCATCGGTGCTCCGGGAGTGAGACAAACGCTGTCATGCGCCGCACAGCCTCGCCCCCCCGCGTCCGCGTCCGGACACCGCGGCGTCTCGGCACGGTAACGATCGCGGGCACGACCGCGCGCGTGAGGCAGCCGTGACGGGTGCGTCACCGTCCCGTGACCGGGCGCGACCACCCCTTCGCCGTCCAGCGCCACCCCACGCGCCAATCCTCACGCCCCTCCACGTGCCGTCGCCATCACCCATGCCTAACGCGGCCCGCCCGCCCCGCCTCCTCGTCTGCACCGACACCTACCCGCCGCAGGTCAACGGCGTCTCCGTCGTCACCTCACTCTCGATCGTCGGGCTCGCCGAGCGAGGGTGGGAGATCGTCCTGGCCGCCCCCCGATATCCCGCCGCCGCCCGCGACGCCTTTCCGCCGGACATCCTGCGGGACGGCACCAGCGACGTCCTTCTCCTGCCAAGCGCCCCACTCCCCTTCTATCCCGATATCAGGCTCTCCCTTCCCAATCGCACCGCGCTGTTGCGCCTGGCACAGCGGTACCAGCCGCAGCTGGTGCACTGCGCCACCGAGTTCGCCATCGGGTGGATGGGCCAGTGGGTGGCACGGAAGGCCAACCTCCCCGTCGTCACGTCGTATCACACCGACTTCTCCCGCTACGCCGACGCCTACGGCGTGTCCTGGCTTCGCCCGACCGTCGCCCGTCACCTGGGGCGCTTCCACGGCCGGGCATCCCGGACCTACACGCCGTCTGCGCCGGCGGCGTATGATGCCCGGGCGCTCGGGGCACGAGAGGTGGAGGTCTGGGGGCGCGGCGTGGACACCACGCTGTTCCATCCCCGCCAACGCAGCGAGGCGCTGCGCGCTGCCTACGGCCGACGCGACGCCTTCCTCTTCCTGCACGTCGGGCGGCTGGCGGCCGAGAAGGGGGTGGAGCAGGTCGTGCGCGCCTATGCCCGGGCGCGGGACCGCCTCCCCGCGGGCGCCATCCACCTCGTCATCGCCGGCGCCGGTCCCCGCGCCGACGCGCTCCGCGCGATGGGGACCGACGGCATCACCTTCCTCGGAAACCTCGACCGGCGCGAGATCCTCCCCCGCCTCTACGCCAGCGCCGACGCCTTCCTCTTCTCGTCGGTGACCGAGACGTTAGGCCTGGTCGTCCTCGAAGCCATGGCGTCCGGGCTCCCGGTCATCGCCACCCCCGCAGGCGGAGTCGCCGACCACCTGCGCCACGGCACCAACGGCCTCGCCTATCCGGCGCATGACACCGACGCGATGGCCGATGCCATGGTCTCGCTGGTGCTGGACCGCGCGCGCGCCAAGGCGTTGTCCCGTGGGGCGCGCACCACCGCCGAGTCGCTCGACTGGTGCCACGAACTCGACCGACTCGACGCGAGCTTCCGCGATGTGGTGGCCCGCCATGTCGCAGGAGGAGTCGCCGAGCGCGCCTGGCGTTAGCCCCGCCGGTGCGTGACGACGCTTTTGCGCCGGTGCGTAACGGCGCTCGTGCGCCGGCGCGTGACGGCGCTAGTGCGCCGGTGCCGGTGCGCGGGAAGCGGTGCCGGCGGAGCCTAACGACACCTCCGACGACCGCGCGAGCACGCTCGCGCGGTCACTCCCCAGCACGCGCGCGCGCTCCAGCAGCCGCGCCATCTCCTGCCATCCCAGCTCTTCCCACCCCGCGGGGTAGTCGCGCAACACCAGCGTCGTGCCGCGCGAGAAGAAATAGAGCCATCCGTCGCTCTCCGCGGGCGGTGCATCGGCCAGGACGGGCGTGACCTCACGGTGCGATGCCGTCCGGCCCACTGCGGACCCGACCTCGCACACTTGCCACGAGAAACCGTATCGGTCGATGAATCGTCGCGCGTCGGACATGGAGGGCTCCTGCCACGGACCGGGGAGGGGGCGCCGGGCCCATGTATGCTCGCCCCACACGGCGCTGGCGGCCATCCCATCACCAGACTGTTACACGCCCCGTTACATCCCGCGCGCCGCCGCAACGTCCCGCCCGCGAATTACCCCAGGCGCTGCGGCCGGGCCGGCACCGCGGTCGCCGGCGTGGCGGCATCTGGCGTGGCGGCACCCGGTGCTGCCGCCACGTCTAGAGCGTGACGGAGCGCTCCAGGAGCCAGAGGCACAGCGCCGAGATCGCCGCCGCCGCCGGGATGGTCATGATCCAGGCCCAGACGATGCGTCCGGCCACGCCCCACCGCACGGCGCTCAGCCGGCTCGTGGCCCCCACGCCAACGATCGCGCCGGTGATGGTGTGCGTGGTGCTCACCGGAATCCCGAATGTGGTCGCCAGGAGGATGGCGAACGCGCCCGCCGTCTCGGCCGCGCTCCCGCCCACCGGCCGCAGCCGGGTGATGCGGCTCCCCATGGTGTGCACGATGCGCCAGCCGCCGAAGAGCGTCCCGGCAGCAATCGCACTGTAGGCCCCCATTTCCACCCACAGGGGGACGTGCTCACCGTCCGGGAGGTACAAGTGCCGCATCCATCCCGTCTCCGCGGCAAAGGTCGCGTTGGCGGAGACCAGGAGCCCGACGATGATCCCCATCGTCTTCTGTGCGTCGTTGGCCCCGTGCGAGAGGGAGAAGAGCGCCGCGCTCGCCAGCTGCACCTTCCGGAAGATTGCGTCCACCCGCCTTGGCGAGACGTTCCGGAAGGCCCAGTAGATCGCCGTCATGAGCAGGAAGCCGGCGGTCATGCCGATCATGGGCGACAGGAAGATGAAGATGATCGTCTTCGTCCACCCGGACACGATGATCGCCCCCGATCCCGCGCGCGCCACCGCCGCACCGGCGTAGCCACCCAGCAGCGCGTGCGACGAGCTGGACGGAAGGCCGAACCACCAGGTGATGAGGTTCCAGACGATGGCACCCAGCAGGCCGGCGAGGATCACGTTGGGCGTGACGATCGAGACGTCGATCATCCCCTTGCCGATCGTCTTGGCCACCGCGGTCCCCACCGTGAAGGCGGCCACGAAGTTGAAGAAGGCGGCCCACACCACCGCGGTGAGCGGTGAGAGGACCCGCGTCCCCACGATCGTCGCAATCGAGTTGGCCGAGTCGTGGAAGCCGTTGATGAAGTCGAAGACGAACGCCACGAGGACGATCGCCAGGACGTACGTGACCACGGCTCAGGAGTTCTTGAGGGAGATGCTCTCCAGCACGATCGCCACCGTCTGGCACCGGTCGAGCGTCTCTTCGATCGTGTCGTAGATCTCCTTCCACTTCATCACGTCGAGCGGGTCGGGTCGACCGGCGAAGAGCTGTCCCATCGCCGTGTGGTAGACCGTATCGCCCTCGGCTTCCAGGCGCTTCACCTCGCGCGTCGCCACGGCCACCGCACGCGGGTCCTTGATGGCCGTGACCGCCTTCTCCAGCTGCCGCACCGACGCCATCAGGATCTCGCACAGCCGCTGCGCGGGCTCGCGCGTCTCCTCCAGGTGGAACATCTGCGCCCGACGCGCCGTCCCGTCGATGAGGTCGACGACGTTGTCCAGCTCCTGCGTGAGCGAGTGGATGTCCTCGCGATCGAGCGGCGTGATGAAGCTCTTGTCGAGGCGCGTCGACACCTCGTGCGTGATGTGATCGGCCTCGTGCTCGACGTCCTTGATTCGGGCGGCGATTTCGTCGAGCCGCTCGGGTTGGGCGAACAGATCGCGCAAAAGCCCGGCAGACGCGATCAGCTTGGTGGATAATTCGTTGAAGAGGTCGAAGAACCCTTCGTCGCGCGGAATGATGCGGAAAGCCACGGGGTGTCTCGGCGGGAGCGGTCAGCGGGGTCCGGGCGAGTCCAGCGCAGCGCCGGCACGTCGGTCTCCGTGACGAAGTCGTGATGAAGCCGTGACAAAGCTACCCGGTCGAGGGAGGCTGCGGCAGCCGAGTCCGGCGACTCGCGCGAGGTTGGGGCCCGGCGACGAGTGGCGCACCACCCGCCACGCTGCGTGTCGGTCGAAGCGAAGAAGGTGGCGCGCCCTAGTACGGCCCTGGCCCCCCCCCGGTGGCCGGCCGCCGTGCGTCGGGCGAACAGGTGGCGCACCCGGTGGAATGCTGCGTGACGAGCGAGAGGATGTCGTTGAGCGGGAGCGGCCCCTGCCCCAGGCACTTGGCCATGGACACGCCACTCGACGTCCCGATTCGCGTGGCCCCGTTCACGATCATCTTGAGCGCCGCCTCGCAGTCGCGCACCCCGCCCGACGCCTTCACCCCCATCGAGTCGCCAACCACCAGACGCATCAGGGCAACCGCCTCGGCGGTCGCACCGCCTGCCGCATGGAAGCCCGTGGACGTCTTGACGTACTGCGCCCGCATCTCGCGCGCGATGGCGCACGCCTTGATGATCTCCACGGGCGACAGGGCGGCCGACTCGAGAATGACCTTGACCAACGTGCCGCCGGCGCCGTCGACCACGGCGGCGATGTCGTCGGCCACGTGATGCCAGTCGCCGCTCTTGATGTGTCCGATGGCGGCGACCATGTCCAGCTCCGTCGCCCCGTCAGAGACGGCGAGCGCCGCCTCGCGCCGCTTGGTCTCGGGGGCGTTGGCGCCTAACGGGAAGCCGATCACCGTGGCCACCTGCACGGGGGCTCCCTTGAGCCGCTCCGCCGCGCGGCGCACCCAGACCGGATTCACGCACACGGCGGCGAAGCGGTGCTCACGCGCCTCGTCGCAGAGCTTGTCGACCTCGGCGGCAGTCGCTTCGGCCTTGAGCAGGGTGTGATCGATGAAGTCGG
Source organism: uncultured Gemmatimonadaceae bacterium (assembly GCA_964626245.1). GTDB lineage: Bacteria > Gemmatimonadota > Gemmatimonadetes > Gemmatimonadales > Gemmatimonadaceae > SCN-70-22. The sequence continues at coordinate 4,049 of CAZVDJ010000029.1, read as the reverse complement.
CGATGCGCGCGTTGGCGCGCACGAAGGTGACGCCAGGAGGGGCGGCGGAGAGGCCGGGGGTGCCGGGCAACGAGATGGTTGGCGAGGCAACGAAATGATGAGGCGCGGCGGAGGCAGCCGAGCGACCTTGTTTGTCGGGGGGGGCCCCCCGCTCGCTCCCCAAGCCGCGCTCGCCTGTCACCCCGCGCGCGCCACTCACGCCGAGCTCGGCCGCCCCTCCTCGCTCCGACACCAACCGGTCTGCCGACGCCAACTCGCGCGCCACTGCCCGCGCCAGCTCCTCGAGCCGATCCGTCACCGACCTTCCTCCGGGACTTCGCCGTCCGATAGGTCCACTCGATCCACCACCCCCACCACGACCGCCTGGGCCGGGATACGCGAACTCTTCGACAGCGATCGCGCCGCCCCCCCTTCCTGCACCACGAGCACACGTTCGCCCACGCCCACCCCAATCACGTCGAGGGCGACGACCTCCGCCCCCTCCTCCCTTCCAAGAGTGCTCAAGCGGCGGACGAGCAACAGTTTGCGCCCGCCCAGCTCACCATGCCGGTGCGTCGCCACGACATCGCCCACCACGCGAGCGATGAACATCAGCGAGGTTGGCCCGAGGGGCTGGAGGGGCGCCAAGGCGCGGCGCGACGAGTGGACGGGCGGATCATGTGCCGGGCAGTCTGCCCGCACGAGCCCCGTGTGGCAAGGGCGGCGCCCCACTCGACGCCGCCCCATGTGGCTCCGCCTGACTCGGCACCGCCCGGCTCGGCACCGCCCGGCTCGGCGCCGCCCAACACGGCGCCGCCCGACTCCTACGAACTCGCGATGCGGCCCACCGCCCACGCCGCCGCCTGACGGACCTGCGGCTCGGCGTCGCTTGCCAGCAGTTCCAGCAGGCGCTCCATCGCCCCCCGATGTGCAATGGCCCCCAGCGCCCAGGCTGCCGAGTGACGAACTCGCGCGCTTGAGTCCTCCAGCAGCCGTACCAGCGCCGCGGCGTTCGACGGAGCCTCCGCCATCCCCGATCCGAGCGCCGCGACTTCGCGAACGTCGGGGCGGGCGTCCGTCAACGCCTCGCGCAGGGCCGCAGCCGCCGCCGGATGTTCGATGCGCGCCAGCAACGACGCCGCTACGCGCCGCACGCAGCGCGTGTTGTCTCGCAGCGCGGCGGTAAGCCGCGCCACGTCACCGTCTCCGGCTGGTGAACGATCGAGATACTGCAGTCTCGCCGCCGTCGCCGAATCCGCGTCGAGCAGGTCGTCGCCGGTGCGATCCCATCGCGACCACCGTCCACGCTGGTCAATGCGCTCCACCGCGAGTGCGCAGAGGAGTGGATCGTCCACGCGCACCGCCGCCAGCAGCGCCCCGACGGCGTCGTCGTCCCGGGCCGCAGCATTCGCCTCCTGGGACGAGGTTGGGGCGTCCCGCGATTCTCCAATCTCGGCCGCGCATGCAACGCCGACCACCGCAACGGCGAGCAGCACGTACCCCGCGCGGTACCGCATCATTCGCCACGCCGCTTGCCGAGCGCCTCCGCCGCCATGCGCCTCACCTCGGCGTCGCTGTCCTTGAGAAGTCCCAGCAACGACTCCACGGCTTCGGCTCCACCGATCTCCTTGAGCGCTTCCACCACTTCGCGCCTCGTGTCCACGTCGGTCGCCGTGAGCAGGCGCTTCAGCGCCGGCACCGCTGCCTCGTCGCCGATGCTCCCCAGCGCGTCGGCCGCCGCCCGCCGCACGTCTCCGTCGCTGTCGTTCAGCGCATCGATGAGCGCCCGCGGTGCGCTGCGCAACCCGTCGATGCTTCCCAGCCCGTTCGCCGCGCGCTCGCGCACGTCGGCGTTGCGGTCGCCCAGGGCGGCGACGAGCGCGGGCGCGACACGCGCGTCCTCGATGTCATCCAGCGCTCCCACTGCCTGCGCGCGCACCTCCGCATCCGCGTCCCGCGTGAGGGTGATGATCGATTCCAGCGACGATGCGTCGTCGAACGAACCCAGCGCCGAGGCGAGCCGGCGACGTACCTCCACGTCCGGATCGCGCACCAACGCCTGCAGCGGCCCCACGGCAGACGCATCCTCCAGTCCTTCCAGTGCCGACACGGCGGAGCGTCGCACGTCCGCCGACGAGTCCTTCAGCGACGGAATGATCGCGGGCGTGGCGCGCGGATCGTCCAGTTCGTGCAGCGCGTCGATGATGCGCGCGCGCACCTTGCTCACTCGCTCCGCCCGCAGCGCCTCCACCAGGTGCGGAACGGCGCGCGTATCGTCGATCTCACCAAGCGCATTTGCCGCAGCCTCTCGAACGCGCGGATCGGTGTCTTCCTTCAGCGCCTTGGCCAACGCCGCGATCGCCGCTGGATCCTGCAGGTTCTGCAGCGATTGCACGGCCGCCAGGCGCACCGACGCGTCAGCGTCGACCAGCAGCGACATCAGGGCATCCACCGCGCGCGACGGCTGTCCGGCGCTCCCGGCCGGCGACGTCAGCAGCCCTCGGTCGTTCGATGGCGCCTGCACCCCTGCCGGACGCTGCGAATCGCCTGCCGGTCGCGGCGCCTCGCCCTGCCGTTCGGCCAGACGTTCGGCCACGCTCACGGGAGACCAGACGGCTGCCGCCTCCGTCGCATCCGCGTCGGCATCGACGGGCGCAACCAGGGCAGCCGGAGCCGCGGCCACGGCGGGCGACACGACGCCCACGCCCACCACGGCGAGCATCGCCGCGACGGTCGCGCCGGCCAGCTGCAAGCGCTTCACACGGTGGCGGGGCACATCGGGCGCAAGGATCGACAGCAGGCGCCCCTCGAAGTCCGAGCCACGCGCCATGGCCAGCGCCACCGTCGGCAACCGGCGCCCGGTCGACTGCACGACGCGCAGCAGGTGGTCGGCGTACTCCGACGGCCGGGCCCCGTTCGCAATCACCAGGTCGTCGCAGGCCTTCTCGCCTTCCACGCGAAGCCGGCGCGCCGCGATCCAGGCCATGGGGTTGATCCAGTACAGCGCCCGCACGAGGTAGGACAGCAGGTTCATGGCGAGGTCTCCGCGGGAAATGTGGGCCGCCTCGTGCAGGAGTACCGCTCGGCGCTGCGACGGCGTCCATGCGTCGCTGGAGGACGGCAGGACGATCACCGGGTTCCAGATGCCCGTGGCAAACGGGACGGGGACCTCGGCGCTCCGTCGCAACTCGGGCGCGCGCACCAGGCCGAGGTCGCGCGTCACCTCCTCCAGCGCCGACGTCCACTCGCGGTCGCGCACCGGAACGGCGCGCACCGCTCGACGCCTAACGATCACGCACCCGGCCAGCAGCCAGGCCAGGAGGACGACCGCTCCGGCTGCGTAGCCGCCCGCCGCCAGCGTGGCGCCGTCCAGCGAGGAAAGGTCGAGAAGGGGCGTGCCGGATCCTGCGACGGCCGCGCCGTTGCGTGTGCCGGGGGAACTGTCCGCCCCCTGCTCGTCCTCGCGCTCCCCGACCGCCTCCCCGACCATCGGAGCACCGGGGTGGTTCGCCTCCTCGCGTGAGGCGGGGCGCACGACGTCGTTGGTGCGTGCGGCGGCGAGCGACCGGGGTGCCGGCAGGACATTCCACCGCAGGGGCGACAGCGTGGAGACGAACGGGAGCGAAAGCGCCCCACCGATCGAGAGCGCCCAGGTCAGGTGGCGCAGCGACGCGGCGCGACGTCGCAGGAGCAGCGTGGCGGCGCCTGCAACCAGGAAGATGACGCTCGTGCGTACGAGGATGTCGACCATCTCAGCGGCCCTCCGTGCGAGCAGCCGCGATTCGCGCCGAGAGCCGCTCGACCGTCTCGGGCGTGAGGCGTGAATCGGCGAGTTCCAGCAGCGTTGCCGCCGCCTGCTCAGCCGATCCGCCAAAGAACGTGGACACCAGGTGGCGCACCGCCGCGCGCTGCGCGGATCCCACCGACACAGCGGGCGAGTAGACGTAGCGCGGCCCGTCCTGCTCCTGACGTGCGTGCCCCTTGGTCACGAGGATGTTGAGCGTCGCGCGCACCGCGGAGTATCCCGGCGGGTCGGCGAGCGCCTCGAGAACCTCGGCGACGGTCGCGCC